>NC_000916.1:600000-900000 GCF_000008645.1 Methanothermobacter thermautotrophicus str. Delta H | reverse complement strand
CGTATATGCTCACAGCTCCATCCTCTGCTGTTGGTCTTATGGCGGAGAATACGGGTATGCCGATGCGGTCAAGGTGTGTTATCTCGGTGATCCTTGTAACACCTATCATGGAGAGTTTGTCCCCGAAGGCCTTCAGGGTCTCAGAGGGCCTCACGGCCTGTGGGTGCATCCAATGTACCTGACAGGAATATCCCGGAACATCTTAACCACTCAGAGCATGCTGTTGAATGTCAGCCCAAATGCAGCTGCGGCTGCAAGGAGCCAGATCAGGGGGTTCCACCTGAAAACCTTGGCCCCATCAAGCACCGCGAGGGGTATGAGGTTGAAGAGGGCGAGGAAGCTGTTGACAGCGTATCCAAGGAACGCCACCTGGTTGATGGGTGATGGGAGTACCGTGGATACCATGAGGAACATGATTGCAAGGATTATATTTGTTAGGGGTCCTGCAAGGGATATCTTACCGTTCACATCTCTCTCAATGTAGTTGCCATGGATGTAGACCGCACCCGGGGCTGCAAAGACAAATCCGAAGTAGGCCGTTACCAGTGCAAGCAGAAGGCCCTCAAGCCATAGCCTGTATTCTGCCCAGAAACCGTACCTTATGGCCATCAGTTTATGGGCTATCTCATGGAGGACAAATCCAAGGCCAACCGTGATCAGGGTTGCTGGAAGAAGAACCAGTGCAGTCTGAATGTTCTTTCCTGAGAAAACATAGGCGAATACGCCTGCAATTACAACCATGGACACGAGAATGTCCCTGACCTCTTCCCTGTTGAATCTAACCATATTCATATTAACATAGGGCACCATTTATAATGCTTTCCATGGGCTTTGATGGGGCCATGAAATGACCCTTCACCACCTGCAGAGATACAAAAACCTTTATTTAACCCTTCAAGCCTTTAATAAAGCTTGAGACGGTATAAGGTGTATAATCCTCTCAGAACATTAAAAATGTTAATTGTATTTAATTGGTCAGTCTGTCCTTGTAGAGGGGTTCTCTGAACCTTATTCTGAAAAGTCCTCCGTTCTCTCCGGAGTATGTCAGTGATCCGTCCAGCTGTTCTGTGAGTATTTCAACAAGTCTAAAGCCCAGTGAGGTGCTGTTCCTGATCTTCTCCTCATTGAAACCCACACCATCATCCCTGACCTCAAGGACACAGTAATCACCATCCTTTTTAAATTTAACAATTATATTACCACTATCTCTTCCCTTAAAGGCATGTTTGAGGGCATTGGTCACAAGCTCGCTGAGCATGAGGCCAAGGGGTATTGATGTCTCAAGGCTGAGTTTCAGGTTTTCGGTGTCCAGTGATAGCTCGATATTCTTCCCGGGGGCGTATGATCTTTTGAGGTTCTTGAGGAGCCTTGAGGCATATGATGAGAATTCTATGGAGCTGAAGTCCCCTGAGCGGTAGAGCTGTTCATGTATGAGTGCCATTGACCTTATCCTGTCCTGGCTCTCTGAAAGAAGAGACCTGCATGATGGGTCATCGATACCATGGCTCTGGAGGCTCAGAAGGCTTGATATTATCTGGAGGTTGTTCTTGACCCTGTGGTGTATCTCACTCAGAAGGACCTCATTCTCCCTGAGGGATTTCATCAGCTCTGACTCCATCCTCAGCCTCTCGCTTATATCCCTGGCAACGAGCACAGCGTATCTATCACCCTTAAAATCAAGGATGTTTACCTTTATCTCAACGGGCACCTCATCGCCGTCCCTCTTAAGTAAACGGCCATCCATGGTCACCCTGTCTTCATCACCCTCCAGTATTCCACGGAATACATTGTGGAGTTCCCCTGGCAGGAGATCGTATACCATGTGTCCCGGGATGTCCCTGGTGGAGTATCCTAGCATTACACAGGCTGAACGGTTGGCATCCACGAGTTCACCACCAGGGATTTTAACCAGGAATATGGCGTCATCTGCGCAGTCAAGGAGTTTTCTGAACCTTTCAAGTTCGGCCATTGACTCCTGAAGTCTCGGGTAGTAGCTCTTCCTTACGGATTTCTCACCGAATCCGATTATCTTTTCCCGGAGGGTTTCCCAGTCTCTATCAGACATTTCACCAGCACCTCAGAGGGCCCTCCTGAATATGGCCTCAACATCTTCAATTGAGGGCCGTACAGGGTTTGTTACAATGCAGGGGTCCTTCATTGAGGCCTCTGCAAGTTCAGGTATGTCGTCCTCCCCGACGCCGAGATCCTCCAGGGTCATGTCGATCCCTATGCTGGACCTGAATTCCCGGATGTAATCAATGAGCTCGGCGGGCCCCGAGCCCCTGAGGCCCATTGCCCGTGCGATTTCATGGTACCGTTCAGTGGCTCCAGGGTAGTTGAATTCTATCACGTGTTCAAGTAGCAGTGCATTGGCCTCACCGTGGGCCATGTCAAGTTTGCCTCCAAGGCTGTGGGCCATTGCATGGACAAGTCCCAGACTGGCATTTGAGAATGCAAGGCCAGCCTCGAGGCTTGCAAGCATCATACCCTCACGGTACTCCATGTTCTCGGGTTCATCAACGGCAGATGGGAGGCACCTGCTTATGATTCTGATGGCGTCCAGGGCGTTGAGGTCAGTCAGATGGAAGCTTGCATTGGATACATAGGCTTCGATGGAATGGGCAAGGGCATCCATACCTGTTGAAGCTGTCAGTTCCCGGTCCATGGTGACGGTGGTCTCAGGGTCTATGAGTGATGCGTCGGGTATCATGGCCTTGCTTATGATGGCTATCTTCACCATCCTCCGGGTGTCGAGGATGATTGCAAACTGGGAGACGTCCGCTCCTGTCCCTGCAGTTGTGGGGATGCATATTATGGGAACCGAGGGGGTCGGGATCATATCAACACCCTCAAAGTCAAGTACGTGCATCCTGTTGGATACAACAGCACCCATGGCCTTTGCACAGTCAATGGGGCTTCCACCACCCAGGGCAACTATCATGTTGCATTCCTCGGCATCGAAGACCTCAGCACCCTCCATGACCTCATGGTCACGGGGGTTGGGCGTCACATCATCAAAGATGACATATTCGAGGCCCTCCTCCTCAAGGGAGGAGCTGACATCCTCAACGAATCCAGTCTTCATTAACCCCCTGTCGGTCACAAGGAGGACCTGTCGGCTCCGAGGTTCAGGGCGTATCTGCCAGCAAGGAATCTTGCCCTGTCACCAAATACGAATTCACTTGTAACGAATTTTCTAAGTTCCCCCAACTTCACCACCAGTCCCTGATCTGGATCAGTACAGATTTCATGGGATGTTATGTTCTTCAGTGCCTGGTTCAGTACAGATTTCATGGGATGTTATGTTCTTCAGTGCCTGGTTCAGTACAGATTTCATCATGGCACCCCATGTTCTATATATAAGGAGGTATACTCTTAATTAAACCTTATTAAATGGTGTGGTGATTCCTGTGGCTTCCTGTGAATACTGTGGCCTGGATGGGTACTATGGACGCGAACTTGCCAGAACACGGCACTGGATAATCTACCTTGCACCGAGCCAGCGATACCTCGGGACATGCGTCGTGGCCCTCAGAAGGAAGTGCAGGGACCTCTCAGAGCTCATGGATGGGGAGTGGGCTGATTTTGCATGGATTCTAAGGTGCCTTGAGTCTGCCGTGAGGGAACTTTTCAACCCGGACCTCTTCAACTGGAGCTGCTTCAAGAACTCGGCCTTCAGATCAGAGGATCCGGACCCTGAGGTGCACTGGCACTTCCATCCAAGGTACAGCAGGCCGGTCAGGTTCGGAGGCGAAACCTTCAGGGACAGAGAGTTCGGCCACATACCTGTCCCACTTGAAGGTAAGGTCCCGGAGCTTGTTATGGATGAACTTGAAGGCATAATGAGGGAGAGGATACTTAAGTTTCTGAATGAGGGAGAGGATATTTAACTCTCTGTCCTCTGGTGATGAATGGATGTATGGAAAGGTGATAGGTTGAATAGAATCGAATGTGCCCTTGAGAATATTCATGAGGAGGGCGAAAGGGCCCTTATAACTGCAAGGAAGAACATATACTACCTCTCAGGCTTCATGCCAACAGCCACCTCATTCCTGATCCTTGAGGATGAACCGGTACTCCTTGTGAGTGAGATGGATAGAGAATCCGCCATGGCGAAATCCCGGGTTGATGTGAGGACCTTCAAGAGAATAAGGGATGTGAGGGAATCATTCGACCTCTCAGGCGTGCTTGTTGAACCGGCCACCCCCGTGGGCCTCCTTGAGAGGCTCGGCATCGGTGGGGACTTCAGGGTCATGGATCCTGTATCAGATATCAGGATGGTCAAGGACAGGGAGGAACTTAAAAGGATGGAGGAGGCCCTGAGGATAGCAGAGAACTCATTCAAAAAACTTGAATTTAATGGGACTGAAATTGAGATAGCCGCCAGACTTGACTACACCATGCGCCTGGCCGGTTCTGAGGGGGTCTCCTTTGACACCATAGTGGCATCATCGGAGAGGTCAAGCATCCCCCATGCAGTGCCAACAGCAAACACCATCGAGTCACCGGTACTGATTGACTGGGGGGCTGTCAGGGAGGGCTACCACTCTGACACCACAAGGACAATCGTTGAGGGTGAAGGGGAGCATGAGGTACTTGAAATTGTCCTTGAAGCTAAAAGGGCGGGGGTGAAGGCCCTCAAACCTGGTGCAAGGGCATGTGATGTTGACAGTGCTGTCAGAGGAGTTATAGGGGAATATGGCTATGCTGATAACTTCATACACTCAACAGGTCATGGAGTGGGCCTGGATGTCCATGAAAAGCCATCCCTGGCAGCAGGTGATGAAACCGTCCTGAGGAAAGGGATGGTCCTGACAGTTGAACCAGGGATCTACATCCCGGGCGAGTTCGGTGTGCGGGTTGAGGACATGGTCGTGGTGGGTGATGGTGTTATGAACCGGCTGCCTGATGCACTGAGTTGATGTGGTAATTATAAATAATAGGCGCCAGATAGTTAGTAACAGAGCATGATGTTACACTGGAATGTGGTGTTGAGATGGCCGTAGTACCAAGCGCACTGAAACCAATGAGCGATGCCCTTGAGAACATAATACCTGATAGGCTGCTCCTCAGGCTGCAGGAGACCCTCATAAGGACCGGGCTGTATGTAAAGGCATCAGAGATAGTAACCCTTGCATTCCTTGGAGGGGCCATATTTGCAGTTCTCGCATCCGTTGTTGCAGCCCTTCTTGGTTTAAGTGTTATCCTCGCAGTACTGGTAGGATTCTCCCTGCCATCAATCATGCTGGGGGCGTACATCTTCATAATGATGGAGAGGCGCGTTGATGCCATTGAACAGTCAACACCCGACTTCCTGAGGCAGATAGCCTCTCTCCTGAGGGCGGGTGTGGGCCTTGAATCAGCCCTTGAGGATGTATCCCGACAGGGGGAGGGACCCCTCTATGATGAACTGAAGAGGGCTGTTATTGAGATAAAGATCGGCAGAACATTCGATGAAGCCATACTATCAATGAGCGAGCGCCTGAAGTCAAAAAACCTTGACAGGACATTCCGGATGATACTTGAGGGTAGAAGAGCCGGTGGAAGCCTTTCAGATGTCATTGAAACCGTTGCAGAGGACCTGAGGGCGGTACTTGCACTTAAGAGGGAGAGGAAGGCCAACGTCATGATGTCAGTCATGTTCCTTGTTGTCGCGGCCATAATCGCAGCACCCTTCGCCCTGGGGATGATAATGGTCTACTCAGGTTTCATGGAGTCAGTGGGAAAACCAAACCCCATCCTTGGGGCTGCAAAGATCGCTGCTTCAGGCTACATAATAATTCACTCCATAATAGCAGGGCTCCTGATAGGCATCATAATGTACGGGAGTGCAAGGAAGGGTGTTAAATTCGCTGTTCCGCTCTCCATAATGGCATATGCAATATTCTATGTGATAGGAAGTTTCGGAATGACACTTGTAAGTAGCATGGCACCATAGGGAGGTTAAGGCTTTGCATGGTTTAATTGCCGATGAATCAGGTCAGGGATCCGCTGAACTCATACTTGTATTCGGGGGTATAATAGTCATCGTAACGGTGGCGGTTGTATGGTACCGCAACTATGTCAGGGGATCTCAAACAGCCATGAACTCAGATGTTCAGAATGTTACAAACTCGATAAAGGGCCTTAAGAACAAGTTCTAGGGCACATACCGGCTTTGATTGATTTATAATTTTGAATCTATAATCCAGAGCAGGGCTACGTCTCTGTGGGCTGATCCTTTACGGGGTGTTTCCAGATGGAGATGATTATTGATGGCGAGGGGGTGAGTGGAGAGAAAATCTTCACCGTCAGGAACCCCTTCAACGGGGATGAGGTGGATAGGGTCCCACTTGCAGGTCGAAGTGATGTTGAGAGGGCCATAAGGGCGGCCCACCGGGCCAGGGATGCAATGGCGGACCTATCAGCCAGGAAGATATCTGAGAAACTCTATGACGTTGCAGACGAACTGAAGACAGAACTGGATGAATTTGCAAGGCTGATAACCCTTGAGTCAGGAAAACCAATAAGGTTCTCACGTGACGAGGTGAAGAGGTCAGTTGAAACTGCAAGGCTTTCTGCAGAGGAGGCAGGAAGGCTCTACGGTGAATCAATCCCCATGGACGCGGGTATAGGCGGGAAGGGTCTCACTGGCTTCACAGTCAGAATCCCCCTCGGGGTTGTTGCGGCAATAACCCCCTTCAACTATCCCCTCAACCTTGCAATACACAAGGTTGGCCCGGCCCTTGCAGCCGGTAACACCACGATCCTTAAGCCATCCCTCGAGGCCCCACTATCTGCACTGAAGCTGGCATGGATCCTCAGTGAGCACTTCCCGGCCGGCGCTGTTAACGCTGTAACCGGGAGGGGCTCAGAGGTGGGGGATGTTATCATTGACAGCCCCCTCGTTGATAAGATAACCTTCACTGGAAGTGTTGAGGTCGGGAGGTACATATCTGCCAGGGCCTCCATGAAGAAGATCACCCTTGAACTGGGAGGCAACGACCCCCTCATTGTCATGGATGACGCGGACATCGACTCTGCAGTGGAGGCTGCTGTGAGGGGATCCTACCTCTACTCTGGACAGGTCTGCATAGCCGTTAAGAGGATGATAGTCCATGAGGACGTGGCCGATGAATTCGCAGATAAACTCGTGAACATAACAGGGAGTTTAAGGGCCGGGGACCCAATGGATGTAAGAACAGATGTTGGGCCCTTGATAAATGAGGATGCCGCCATTGAGGTTGAGAGGGTAATCGGGGCGGCGGTTGAGGATGGTGCTGAACTCCTCTGTGGCGGTTCAAGGAGGGGTAACTTTGTTGAACCCACGGTGCTTGACCATGTGGTGCCCGGCATGGAGGTTATTGAAAGGGAAACCTTTGGCCCGGTCTCCCCAATAATAAGGTTTAATGGTGCTGATGAGGCCATAAGAATTGCCAACGGGACCTGCTATGCACTTCAGGCAGGGGTCTTCACAGAGAACATAAGGACGGCCCTCAGGATGGCCAGGGAAATTGAGGCAGGCACAGTGCTTGTAAACAAGCAGTCCACATTCAGGGTGGACCACATGCCCTTCGGGGATTCAGGTGCAGTGGAATGGGTAAGGAGGGTGTCAAGTACGCCATAAGGGACATGACACGCACAAAGCTGATAGTCCTAAATGAAAACTGATCCGGTCCGCTGAATGCACCCTCTCCTTAATTTTTCAGAACTTTGATTGAGAACTGAATAATCCCCTGAATTGTTCCCTATTTTAATAAGGGTAATCTGAATGGATATTTTGGCGTTTTTCTGGATTAATATGATCTATATGAGTGATTCAGATCATAATGGGGGTTCAAAATTTTTATAAAGGGTTCTCAGGCAGCTACAATTTTTAATAAAAAAGTATATGTAATTATTTTTTTAATAAAAAATTGTCAGTCATGTTTGAAGTGATCTGATTCATGACAATACCTGAGACTGGATCTGGGGGGGGCCATAATCTGCTATTTCTAGGTAAATATGGTTCATACCAATTTTTAATGTACTTGACTTGAATTATATGTAAATTCTCAAGATTTAAATTAATAACAGAACTTAAGTCTTATGATTCCAGTTAAACAAAAAAATTTTTATATTAAATATATCTATCTAATATCTGATGATAATGTGGAGGTGAAAACTTGAAAGACAAACATATTGTGCTACCATTACTGGTCCTGCTTGCATTCGCTGCAGGTATCTCAGGTGCATCAGCAGCAGATATACCATCCAATGCTGTTAACCTGACAATGCAGCAGAACGCCTCGGACCCCGCACAGATAATTGTCGATGTTAACTACAGTGATGACCTCCAGGACGTTGATCCCACAGTTGCGGTCGATGCAAAGCTTGAACTCCTTGAGGGTAACATCACAGATGCAACCATAAAGTGGTACTACACCGGTGACCTCAGCGGACCCTCAGCAGATTACACGGTACCTGAAGGTGTCCAGGAGGTCTGGCTCAGCTCCTTCACAGGGGCACCGGTACCCCAGGGAGCAGCAAAGCTCTTCATGGAAGATGGAAATAGTTACAGGTGGCTCTTCGTCGTTGAAAATGCAAATGGTAAGGTCTTCAGGGTAAGGGCAAGTTCAGTGGCATTCCAGCTGAATTCAACCGGCGGAATTGAAAATGAAACAGTACTGAACTCCACCAACCTCACAGTGGACCTGCAGCCACACTTCTCACTGGCAAACCTCACAGTTAACCCCCTGAGCGGCAGCGCACCCCTCACCGTGAACGTGACAGTCAATGTCACAAACACAGGTGTTGCAGGGGACTACACAGCTGAGCTTAAGGTCAACGGTGAGGTGAAGGACACCAAGACAGTGACCCTCGCCACAGGAGAAACCAGGGAAGTCACATTCACATACGAACTGCCAGCAGGACTCCACAGTGTTACCGTGGGCGACCTCACACCAGCAGCGGTCACATCAACTCCAGCAGCACCATCTGCAAGCCCGGCATCAGGAATATACCTCAAAAATGTTACCGTGACACTCACAGGCCCTGCAAACTCAACAATATACTACACAACCAATGGCTCCACACCAACAGTCAACAGCACAAAATACACAGCGCCACTGGTTCTGAGCAAATCAACAGCACTGAAATTCATTGCAGTTGTTAACGGCGCATCATCAGCGGTATCATCAGCAAGTTACACAATCATGAAGCCAGTGACCCTCACCTACTACGTTAAGGTGAAGGTGAAGAAATGGTACAAGAAATGGTACAGGTACTACGGTAAATGGAGATACAAGTGGAGATACTACTGGACCTACAGGTACGTTAAGAAGACATCCACCTACTGGCAGATAGCATAAATCCATTCCAATTTTAATTTTTTTTGGAATGCCATCATCATATCTTTATTCTCTGGAGATATTCGTCAATATCACAGTACCTTCACCTTTTCATCACCTGCATAAAAACTCCCCTACTTTTCAGAAAAATGTATTAATCACATCCCATAAACTGTTACCATGGATGAATCAGGGAGATGCATGCTCTGTGAGTGGAGGTGCGGTGCAAATCGGAGTGATGGGGAAAGGGGCGTGTGCGGTGCATCAGAAACAGAAATAGCATACACATCCATCTCAGAAACCCTGAGAAGTTATTCCGTCACATTCCTGTGCTGCCCATTCCGGTGCGCCTACTGTAACGCCTACCGCATATCCCAGTACCCCCACTCTGGCTGGATCTACAGGGGACACGTTGAAGCAGAGGAACTTGCAGATGAGGCCATCACTGCAATTAAATCACATGAGCGAATCTCAAATATCAGCTTCACAGGGGGAGAACCATCCATACACACACCCTACATTGAGGAGCTGGTAAGGCGAGTAAGGGAAGAAATCGATGTCAGTGTTATCCTCGCAACAAACGGGTTCTCAACCCCTGGAACCCTAAGGAGGCTCATAGGGTTAACATCACTCTTCAGCTTTGAGATAAAGGCCCTTTCAGATGAGCTTCACAGGAACCTCACAGGTGCACCTGCAGAACCTGTACTCAGAAACGCAGCCCACCTTGCAGGTAGGTTCCCTGATAAGATAAGGGTTTTCAGGACAGTGGTGATCCCCGGGATCAATGACCATGAGATCCGTGAAATAGCCGCCTTCATAGCCTCCATCGACCCGGAGATACCCTACCGCCTCATAGGCTTCAGACCAAACTTCATGCTCTACTACCACAGGGGGCCCGGCAGAGAGCTGATGGAGAGACTCGTTGAGGAATGCAGGGCAGAGGGTCTTGAGAGGGTTGACTATTCTGGCTACTACCCGGCCTCTGAGCTGAGACTTGAGGACAGATTGAAGGCAGCGGGTTGCAGTATTCCACGTGACTGTGGTAGCTGCAGCAGGGTCTGCAGGGCGATCATAAGGGAGCCATGGAGGGGTTAACTCTTCAGGAACTCCTCAACAAGGTTCCGGGTTTCGTTGAGGGCCTCGAGGGGTATCCCCCTGGGCATTTCACCGGGTTCACCATCCACATCCCTCAGGACACCTTCAACACCAAGGAACATTCCCTCACTGGTCACGCCCATGAAATTCTGTGGGGGGAGGAGTGCCACAGCCACATGGTCATTCTCACGGACATCGAGGTCATTGGTGACGACCTTTATTGACCTCCCACCAGCATTCACGTTGCACACATGCAGCTTATCTGCCACGGGATGGTTCCCCACGCTCATGACCTCACCTGTAATTATATCAACTCCGATCACAGGGTCAGATATCTTTCCGAGCATGAGCCTCCTGTCAAGGTTTCCAAGGGTGTTCAGGAAGAACCGCACCCTTGCAATGTTCTCCTCAACCTTCTCCCTCTCCTCACGCGGGGCCTCCTCAAGGAACCTCCGGCTCCAGTCCTCACCACCAAGGGCCTCAACTATCTCCTCAACCTTTCCCTTGATCTCCATGACCTCGGGGCTTGAGGCAAGATCTTCTGGTTCCATGTAACAGTATGTGAGGCCCTGAAGTATCCTCTCAATTTCACCGGCAGCCTGAAGGGCGGGCTTCTTCTTCCACTGCCCCCTGAAGCCCCCTGATTCAAGGGTCCTCCTGAAGAGGTCAACTGCCTTAACTGCAACCATGAGTCTGTAATCCTTACTGGTATCCCACATTCCAATCACCATCCACAATCATGAAGAAACGGCCTCTTTTCTGCCGCCGCACTGATCTATTATTTCCCTATAAGTATTTAAGCTATAAACAATAATATTAACCAATAGCAGGTTTATGCAGTGGAGCTCCCTGTTAAACTGTCTGGTGGTGGAAAAATGGTTGAATTATCCAGTCTATATGGACTTGAAATATACACATCAAGGGGTAAATACGTTGGAAGGGTCCAGGATGTTGTCCTCAACATCAAGAAGGGACGTGTCTCAACCCTCAAGGTGAGGCCAATGCGGCATGACAAGAAGAACGTGGGTATAAAGGACGTCCTCAAGACAAGCATAAGGATAGTGCCTGAATCCGATGAGATAAGGCCCATACAGGAGGAGGGCATAATAGACATAAACTATGACAGGGTACAGGCAGTTGGGGATATACTGATAATATCACCCGATGTCTCGGTGGAGAAGAAAGTGAGCCCTGTTGAATCCTGATCCTATTTTTGCGTGATACTGATGATGGTGGGTATAGTTGGCTGCGGTGCAATAGCCAACCTCATCACAGGTTTTGTGAGGGATGGCAGGGTACCGGTTAAACTTGGTTTCTTCTATGACCGGGACCTTGAGAGGGCAGAGAACCTTGCCTCAATGGTGGATGGGAGGGCGGTGCTTGATGTTGCCGACATGCTCCCTGAGGTGGACCTCGTGGTTGAGGCCGCTTCACCGGAGGCGGTGAGGGACCTGGTTCCTGAGATACTTGAGGCAGGGAAGGACGTTGTTGTCATGAGTGTCGGAGCCCTCATGGACCCGGAACTCAGGGAGATGCTGGTTGAACTTGCATCCCTGAATGACGCCACCATTCATGTTCCCTCAGGAGCCATAGTGGGCCTGGATGGTCTCAAGGCAGCGTCCATGGGGAACATTGAATCTGTTAAGCTCATCACAAGAAAACCCCCCCGGTCACTTGGCATAAGCATGGATGAGAAGAAGGTCCTCTACAGGGGCAGGGCATCCGAGGCTGTTAAGAAGTTCCCGCTTAACATTAACGTTGCCGCGGCCCTCAGCCTCGCCTGTGACCGTGATGTTGATGTTGAGATAATAGCCGACCCCGCGGTTGACCGCAACGTCCATGAGGTGACGGTCAGGGGGGACTTTGGCGAGTTCAAGACAATAACCGAGAATGTCCGCTGCTCTGTTAACCCCAAGACCAGTGTTATGGCGGCATACTCAGCAATAAAACTCCTCAAGTCACTCAGTGAAAACATACACATTGGAACCTGATGGCTGGTCATTCTATGCGCGAACACGAGGTCTACTCAAAGCTCAGGGCACCACCATCATCCAGGATGATCCTGAGACTTGATGGCAGGGGATTCCACAGGCTCACAGAGTCCCTTGACTTTGATAGGCCCTATGATGAGGCCTTCAGGGACCTCATGATCAGGACATGCCTGGACCTCATGGAGGAATTCAGCCCCTCCCTCATATACACATTCTCTGATGAGATAAACGTGCTACTTGACTCTGTACCATTTGCCGGGAGGGTTGAGAAGCTTGACTCTGTATTCTCCGGGTTCGCATCATCCTCCTTCACCAGGGGTGCACTGGAGGCAGGTTTTTCACCGGTTAAGCCGGTTTCATTTGACTGCCGGGTGATACCCATCTCCTCAGACATTGTCCCGGAGTACTTCAGGTCAAGGCAGGATGAGTCCTGGAGGAACTGCCTCAACAGCTACGCCTACTGGACCCTCCGGCGGGAGGTTGGGGCCAGAAGGGCTGCTGAGAGGCTCAGGGGATTGAAGTCGGATTCCCTCCACGACCTTCTCTTTGAGAGGGGGGTGAACATATCGCGTGTCCCTGCCTGGCAGAGGAGGGGCGTGGGGGTCTACCGCGTACCCCACAGGGTGAGGGGATACAACCCCATCAGGGATGAGGAGGTATCTGCTGTGAGGATGAGGGTGAAGGTTGACCTTGAACTCCCCCTCTTCACGGATGAATTCTTTGAGGGTCTCATGAGATAGCAGGTAAAAATAATATCTGAGTGTATCATCCGGGGTTTAGCCGGAGATTACGTAATAAGAGTATCTGAGTGTATCCTATGGGTTTAGTTGAGAAGATATTTGCTTTAGCCGGTTTTAAACCGGTCAGGCGTGTTGTTGTTGACTCTGAGGTCATGGATGAGGTCCTTGAGATAGCCAGAAGGTCCCATCCCCATGAATTCGCAGCCCTACTTGAGGGAAGGCAGGAGGGTGAGGTGCTCCATGTGACCGGTCTGATATTTCTACCATCAGAGACATCAGATGAGGGGGCTGTCATGGATGTGCTCATGCTTCCACCCTTTACCGGTGCAGTCGGGTCGGTTCACTCCCACCCAGGGCCTGTGAACCTCCCATCAGCTGCAGATCTCCACTTCTTTTCAAAGAATGGGCTGTTCCATCTTATAATAGCCCACCCCTACACCATGGAGACCGTGGCGGCATACACAAGGAACGGGGATCCCGTGGATTTTGAGGTTGTTCCCTGATTGGCTGGATGTCTGTAGCTGAATTGTTGATTTTGAGGTTGTTCCCTGATGTCTGTAGCTGAATAATAAACTGGATTGGATGGTGCAGAGCCCGGGAGCCACATGTGTGTCCGTCTCAGGGGAAACATGAAATTAGATTAGGCGGATAAGGGTTTTATAAGAAAAGGAAACATGAAATGGAATCTTCTGAGGAATAAACGTTTTATAAGAAAAAAAGGTAATGGCTGGATCTCAGGGATACTGGGGTTAGATCTCTATTGCAACCGCATCATCCACGTTGTCCAGCTTCTTAACCTCCTCGATGACCTCTGCCGGGACACTCTGATCGACCTTGAGGACCATCACAGCCTCACCGCCGATCTCCTTCCTGCCGACCTGCATGGTTGCAATGTTTATACCGTGCTGGCCGAGCTTTGTTCCTATGGCGCCGATGGTACCCGGGAGGTCCCTGTAGCGTGCTATTATCATGGTACCCTCAGGTTTCACATCGACCCTGTAACCGTTGATCCCGATTATGGTAGGCTCCTTGATGTGTGTTGCCTCCACACTGAACCCGCCCCTGTCTGATTCTGCAGTGGCGATTATGATTGACCTGTAACCATCTGACTCAGACCGGCGGGCCTCTGTAACCATTATACCCCTCTTCTTTGCAATTGAGGGCGCATTTATGAGGTTAACTGGTTCTGTGAGGATGGGGTTGAGTATGGCCTGGAGCATGGTCCTTGTGAGGATGTCGAACTGCATCTCTGCCAGTTCACCGCAGTATGTGACATCAAGTTTCTCTATGTTACCCGGGAGTGCCTGTGCGATGATGGCCCCCATCTTCTCTGCCAGTTCAATGTATGGTTTGAGGGACTTGTAGGTCTCTGAGTCCATCACCGGCATGTTGAGGACGTTCCTCGGTGCACCGCCCTGGAAAACCGTTTTTATCTCATTTGCAACTATGATGGCGGCGTCCCTCTGGGCCTCAGAGGTGGAGGCTCCTATGTGTGGTGTCAGGACCACATTTTCAAGTTCAAGGAGCGGGCTGCCCTCAGGAGGCTCCTCCTCAAAGACGTCAAGGGCTGCGCCGGCTATTTCACCATCCTTAAGGGCCCTGTAGAGGGCGTCCTCATCGATTATACCGCCACGGGCACAGTTCACTATGAAGGCCGTGTCCTTCATCAATTTGAATTCATCCTCTGAGATGAGGTGCCTTGTCTCGGGTGTGAGGGGGACGTGTATGGTCACTATATCTGATTCCCTCAGGAGGGTTTCAAGGTCTGTGACGGTCACACCCATCTCCTCGGCAGCCTCCTTGCTTATGTAGGGGTCGTAGACCATTATGTCCATGCCGAAGGCCTTTGTCCTCACAACGACCTGTGAGCCTATGCGACCCATACCGATTATACCCAGGGTCTTGCCGTTGAGCTCGATACCCATGAACCGGTTCTTCTCCCATTTACCCTCCTTCACGGACCTGTCTGCGATTGCAATCTTCCTTGCAAGTGCGAGCATGAGACCGATTGAGTGTTCTGCAACCGTTATGGATGTGGACTCAGGGGCGTTTATCACCATTATACCCCGGTCGGTGGCAGCCTTAACATCAACGTTGTCAACACCCACACCGGCCCTTGCTATTATCTTGAGGCGGGGCGCCGCCTCTATGACCTCACGCGTAACCTTTGTCCTGCTCCTTACAACGATGGCATCAAAGTCCTTTATGGCATCAAGGAGCTCCTCAGGGGTTATGGTGGTGTTGACCACAACCTCAGCCACCTCTTCGAGTTCTGATATTCCCTTTTCATTGATGGAATCAGCAATAAGCACTTTCATCCTGGACATAATTTCACCACACTTATCACAATGAAGATTTTATAGAATGATAGAAGAATCTATAGAGGTAGTGTATATTATAATTATTGGTGGGATCAGCCGGTACCGGGGTTCAGTGTGCATCCCATGCAGGTGCCCGCTGCAATATCCCATCAGAGGGAGGATGGATTATCATGTTCAGTGGATCAGTCACCGTTAATGGCGTGGAACTGCCGGCAGCATTCCTGGGGAGCGCACCCTTCACAGCAGCGACCTACTTCGGGCACAGGTCAAGGCTCTATGAGATGGACCTCAAAAACCGGCCAGGGGCCATCGCGGAGGTGATTGTTGAATCATATGATCTTGGTGTGAGGGGTTTCCAGGTCATACCAGAGAAGCAGGTCCTTGAGGCCCTTGAGATGGCGAGGGATGCCGGCTGTGAACTCACCCTCATGGGTACCCTGAGGCATGAACACCTTGAGGAGGACCTCCAGACCCTCTCAGACCTTGGGTCCGCTGCGGTGCTCCTTGATGAACACTACACAGATCTTCTTGAAGCCTCTGAGGTTGCTGAGATTCTGGATGGTATTGAGGGGATGCTCAGGGGCCTTGCAACAACCATGCCACGGGAGACAACCCTCAGGCTGATTGAGGAGGGTGTTGATAACTTCGAACTCTACATGATCCCCGTCAACAGACTTGGCTACATGACAGATTTTTCTGTTTTCCTTGAGGATGCGCGGAAGGAACTCGGAAGGCTCCTCAGTGAACTCGGGAAAACGGTTGTCGCAGAGAAGGTCCTTGCAGCGGGGATAATACCGCCAGCGGAGGCATTTGAATTCATAGGGGGCCTTGACTATGTGGACATGGTTGCCGTTGGTGTTGCATCGGTATCCGAGGCAAGGGAGACATTCAGCGAACTCTTCGGGAGGTGATGGATTCTCCCTTATTCTGGAGTTAGAGCTGCACTGGAGGTGATGAAACAGTTTGTCTCTGCAGTAAGAGGTCAGGTTCCGGAAACTGCCGGGCACCGGGAGCTGATTTAATCCGTCCACAGCTTTCAGGTTGCTACATCACAAGTTTTTTCCATATGAATCTCGGGAGGTGTAAATCTTGGATAATACAACAAAGGTACTTATCGTGGTATGTTTTGTTCTCATAGGATCTCTGGGGTTCCTCTCCGGTGTTTTCCTGAAAAGGTCCACTGCAGACCACTATGATGTCACCATTGAGGGTGACGAGGGGGTGACCGGAAGCCCTCAGGGTCCATCCTGGCACAGGGTTATGAGCTTCACAGGCTCTGGATCTGATTACAGGTGCGTTGATATCAGGGGAAACAAGTTCAAGGTGGTGATGTCGGCTGCACCGATAATCAATTACGATGTGAACACGGTGACAGTGGATGTCCTCAGGGATGGCCAGACCCTGGCATCGGCCACCGCTGAATGGGGTCCAACAGAGTCACCGACAAGGAAGAAGAAAATGATAGAGGTTTCAGGGGGCCCGGGATACTACTGCATATCTGTATACGCCTATGAGATTGAGGACTGGGAGGTTACTGTCTGGGACTATTACTGACCCTTCCAATCCTCTTTTGTGGTTGCCCTTTGAGAGAGATTGAAGGGGGTGTTCTATTGAAAGCCCAGATGACTGATATTAAGAGGTCTTTCACAGCATGCCCGGTCAGAGGGATGGGATTGAAAAAATAGATGTCCTCCCGCGCAGCTTGTGCCGTGTTCACCTAAGAACAGAGGGGATACCCTCATACACTAACTGCAGGTTTTCCTCTCGGCTATGACCTTGAGGAACTCCCTGCTGCTCTCCATTTCACCGATTTCCCAGCTCTTGATGACGGGGATTCCCTCAATGTTTTCATTTATCCTTGGATTATCGATTATGAACACTGACTCGGAGCCACTTACAAGGGAAAGATCCTTGAGCGGGACAGCCATCCTCCGCAGGGTCCTTGAATCCCTCTCCTTCTCAAGGTTGGTTATCACCGTATTATCAAACTTGATCTCCTTTGCCACGGCATCAAAGGGGGTTTTGTGGGTTTCTATCATGCCAAAACCGATATCAGCAAGTCTACCTGATGGTTTTATCTCAATTTCATCCCTATCGGGTACACTGAATATGTCAATGGAGAGGGTTATCCTGATGTTAAGTATCTCCTCCAGGATCATGGCTGTCTCGGCCGAGGCCCTTGCAAGTCCATTCTCATACTTGTAGATGGTCTTCCTGGAGACATGGGCGAGGTCAGCCAGGTCCTTAAGTGAGAGGTTGTACTCCTCACGGACCTCCCTGAGGGTTTTACCGTCTATATGGACATAGTAGCCGCCCCGGTCAGCGATTATCTCAGGGTACTCACCATCAGCCACCATGTTCCTGAAGGTCTCAGGGGCCACTGCCGGGATACCGTGCCTCTCATAGACAACATCCTCCTTAAGGGGTTCGGTCTTTGACCTCACACCTACAATAATTGGTGAGGCAAGGAAGGTATGTGCAAGGGTTCTTATCTCATGGGCCTGCAAACTATTTATACCATCAATGTTTACAAGGACCTTAAGTAAGAGAAGTAATAGTTTCCTTCTTGCCATGAGGTCAAAGCAGCTCCGCTCATATATGTGTGATGTCTCAAACCCATTGCTGGCAAGAAGTTCATGTATCTCCCTTAATACATGCTCCCTTTTAATGGATTTATCCAATTAGATCACCAGGTGAATGTAATGTACAGGCTTCATGTTGGTATAGATGATACAGATTCCCCTGAAGGGATGTGCACCACCTATATATCATGTGTCATAATCCAGGAACTTAAAAGTTGCGGTTTCTCCCTTGAGGACCATCCCCGGCTGATAAGGCTCAACCCCTTCGCACCCCACAAGACCCGTGGCAACGGTGCGGTCACCTTCACTGTGCTGGCAGAGTCCAGGGAGGACCTTAACACCGTAAAGGGGATTGTCCTTGAAGGGGTGGAGGAACTCGCCGAGCTTGATAGTGAGAGGACCAACCCGGGCGTTGTATTCTACACCGGCGAGATCACAGAGGAGATGAGGGAATTCGCCCTGTCAGCCATAAGGAGGATACTCAGGATAGAGGACGCCCGGAGGCTCGCAGAGAGGGTCGGTGCAGAGGTTCACGGTTTCAAGAAGGGGAGGGGTATCATAGGCGCCCTTGCAGCCATTGGATGCCCCCTGGATGACTCCACCTATGAACTCCTGACCTACAGGGTCCCTGAGAACTATGGTAAGCCCAGGCGTATCGACCCTGAGTCGGTTGCAAGGATGGATGATGAAACCGGTTCTGAAACCTTTGATAACATCGATGGAGACTACATTGCAATAGAACCCCACACACCCTGCCCCATACTCTACGGTATACGGGGAGAGTCCCCGGAGGTCCTCCTGAGGGCGATGGAGATGGTCCGTGTTGACGAGGAGGTTGAAAGGTACTGCATCTTTGAGACCAACCAGCACACCGACCAGCACATACAGGACGCCGGGAGGATCGCAGACATGGAGACCTTCGGATGCTACAGGGTGCGGGGTGAGGTTATCGACGGTCCGAGGGTGATCGAGGGGGGCCATGTGTTCTTCACCCTCGGTGATGACTCCGGCCAGATTGAATGTGGAGCCTACGAGCCCACAAAGGACTTCAGGAAGATCATCCTTGAACTCATACCCGGAGATGTGCTCACGGTCTACGGGGGTATTGGTGCCCAGGGGACCATGAACATCGAGAAGATCCACCTCGAAAGGCTTGCAGAGCTCTACGTTGAGGAAAACCCCATCTGCACCTGCGGTAAGCGCATGAAGTCTGCCGGGAGGAACAAGGGTTTCAAGTGCCCATCCTGTGGAAGGAGGCTTAGAAGCTCCAGGAAGGTCAGGAGGGCCCTTGAAAGGTCAGTTGGTGAGGGATACTATGAGGTGCCAACCTGTGCCAGAAGGCACCTCTCAAAGCAGCTCGTGAGGATGGGAATCAGCTCCCCGCCCTCCGAAGCCACTGAGAGCAGCAGCACCCGGCAATCAGACCCCCTTAATAAAAAATGGGAAGATTTATAACAATCACTGTTATATTTAAAGGCAACATAGTAGGATCAATGATGACCAGAAGACTTGCGGAGTTTGTATCATCACTCTCATACAGTGACATACCCCCAGATGCCACTGAAATGGCCAGACTATGCTTCCTGGACTTCCTTGGAGTTGCACTGAGGGGCTCCTCTGAGATGAGCGGGCTGATGGCACTGGGGGCCATGGGTAAGGGCTCAGGCGGGGCCACCATCATCGGCCATGGCAGGGGCGACACCGAAAGGGCAGCCCTCCTCAATGGCATATTCGCCCATAACCTTGACCTTGACGATGGACACCGGGGGGCCCAGATGCACCCTGGTTCATGTGTGATCCCGGCAGCCCTTGCAGCTGCCGAGGCAACCGGGGCCACCTTCAGGGACTTCATAACAGCCATGGTCGCCGGATACGAGGCAGCAATCTTCATGGGCATCCTCGCCAATCCAGGACACAGGGAGCTTGGATTCCATACGACAGGGACCTGCGGAACATTCGGAGCTGCAGCGGCAGCCTCAAGGATCATCTGTTCCGATGTGGATGCCGTCGTCAATGCCCTGGGGATTGCAGGCACCCAGGCAGCAGGGCTCCTGGAATCTGACCATGCCGGGACGATGGCAAAGCACCTCCACGCGGGCAGGGCAGCCCAGTCTGGCCTGATATCCGCCAGGCTCGCTTCCCAGGGATTCACAGGCGCAGAATCAGTGATCGAGGGAGATGAGGGATTCCTGCGTGCAATGTGCCGTTCAGATGGCTACGGGGGTGAATCACCCGAAGTCGGAGCTTTCCATATAAGGAACGTTTACCTCAAGAGGTACCCTGTCTGCAGGCACCTCCACTCCACCCTGGATGCTGCAGCCGAGATAATCAGGGAGAATGATTTCAGGGCATCGGAGATAGAGGAGGTCATAGTCTCAACCTACAGGATCGCAGCAGAGCATGACAGTTACTCCCCGGCTACCGTGGAGGCTGTGCGGCAGAGCCTCCCGGTCTCACTGGGCATACTGCTTGAGGGGGGAGAGCTGAGGGTTGAAGACCTTGAGGGTGGATTTTCCCCAGAGATGGCCTCCCGGATAAGGATTGAGGTGGACCCTGCTATGGAGGAGCTCCGGAACATGAGACCTTCAAGGGTGACGGTGAGGCTCAGAAACGGTGATGTCCTTACAGCCTACAGGGAGCTCCCCCGGGGTGAACCCGAGGAACCCTACACCTGGGATGACATTGTTGAGAAGTTCAGGGAACTGAACCCTGGATATGAAACAGAGAGGCTTGAGGTTATAAAAGAGGCGGATCAGGAACCTGTTGCTGAGGTGATGCTGGAGCTGTCTGGCAGGTGATCCGTTGCGTGGAATTGTGATGTGATGGTGGGATCTGCCCGGTGATGCTGGAACTGATCGACCGGAAATCCCGCAAGCGTAAAGTTAAACTGGAGGTGAAAAATTGGAAGAAACCCGCAGATACCTTAATAAGATTGGAATAGGGGCCCCCAGGGGCGAATCAGAGAAGAGATTCAGTGATGGAGGCCAGTACAGATTTGAGGTTCCGGGCATACAGAGGCCCGGTGCCATGGCAGCCCTCATAGATGCAATGGAGCAGCAGGATGTCAGGGTCCACAGGGTGACACAGACCCGTGGCATAATGCTCCTCACAGACACCGAGATTGAGGAAATGGCAGGGATGGCCCGGGACGCAGACATTGAACTCTTCCTCAGCGTAGGGCCACGGGCCACCTATGATACCAGTGCCTCCGCAAGGACCCCCGAGGGTGCAAGGATAGGCTACAGGCTCAGGGGATATGATAACCTTGTCTACGCAGTTGAGGACGTTAAGAGGGCAGCCGAACTCGGTGTCAGGGGTATAGTGGTCTATGATGAGGGCCTCCTCTGGGTTCTTGGAAGGATGCGCGGGGACGGTGAACTTCCAGCTGACCTCCACCTTAAGGTCTCAGCCCACTGCGGTCACGGGAATCCTGCCTCAGCACACCTGCTCCAGGATATCGGTGCAGACTCCCTGAACCCTGTGAGGGACCTCCAGATACCAATGCTGGCATCACTCAGGGAGGCCATCGACATTTCAATTGATGTTCACACAGAGAACCCCAAGTCCTCAGGCGGATTCATAAGGCACTACGAGGTCCCGGATATCATAAGGTACGCAGCACCTGTCTACCTCAAGACCGGGGGCTCCGTGGCCGGGCACCATGGCTGGGAAACCACCGAGGCCCAGGCGCGTGAGAGGATAAGGCAGGTTGTCCTTGTGAGGGACATGATAGAGCGCTACTATCCTGAGGCCGTCCTATCTGAGGGCGGTGACCTCGCTGTACCCGTGGGGGGAGGATAGCTTGGATCTCGCCGGGAGAGTCAGGGATGCCATCATCCAGGCATCCACAACCTACTCCCCCGACGTCCTCAGGGCCTACGAGAGGGCCCTTGAGGTGGAGGAGGATGAGAGATCCGCATGGATACTTGAACTTCTAATTGAAAACGCCCGCATAGCAGAAAGGGAGAGAAGACCACTCTGCGATGATACAGGGATACCCCACCTGATAGTGGAGGTGGGGGAGGACGCCAGCCTCCCTGCAGGATTCTTCAACCATCTGAAGAGGGGTGTTGAGGAGGGCCTCAGGGAACTCCCGGGACGCCCAATGGCTGTAAGGGGTGATGAGGTGGAGAGGATAGAGCAGAGCAGGGGACTGTACAGTGACCCGGCGAAACTCCCACCGGCACCCTTCACGGTGGATTCGGCGCCCGGTGAGGGGGTCAGGATCCATGTCCTCATGCTTGGAGGGGGTCCCGAGATAAGGGCGAGGACAAGGAGGATCTTCCACAGGCACAGTTATAGAAAAGTATTTGAGGAAGTTATAACATGGATGAAAACAGAGGTCCCGATGCTGGGGTGCACACCATGCATACCGGCTATAGGTATCGGGAGAACTCATTTTGAGGCCACTGGCCTTATGCTCAGGGCCATGGCAACAGGAAATCTTGATGAACAGTCCTGGATTGAGGAGCACATCACAGAATCCCTTAACAGTACCGGGACAGGGCCCCTTGGTCTTGGGGGATCCACGACAGCCCTGGGGGCCATGATTAAGGTGGGACCCCAGAGGGCCAGCGGCGTGAGGATAGTCTCAATGAGGCTTGCATGCTGTGTGGAACCCAGAAGGGCAACAATAGATCTCTGAGGTGAATGAATGGCTATAGGAAAGGAATCACTTGAGCAGGTATTCAGGGCGGGTTCCCCCAGGTGGAGGACTTCCATTACGCGTGTTGAGCCTAACCGTATTGTTACGAGGGGTTATTCTCAGGAGGATCTTATTGGTGGTGTTTCCTTTTCTGAGATGGTTTATCTTCTGATCAGGGGTGAGCTTCCCCCTCAGAATGTTGCGCGTATGCTTGAGGCTGTCCTGGTGTCCTTCTGTGATCATGGTGTTACTCCGCCGAGTACTCAGGCTGCCCGTATGATTGCCTCGGCGGGTTCTCCGGTTCATGCCTGTATTGCCGGGGGTCTGCTTGCCTTTGGTAAGAATCATGCGGGTGCCATTGAGCGTTCCATGAAGCTCTTCCAGGAGACTGTATCATCCTGCGAGTCTGAGGATGAGATCCCTGATGCTGCCCTGAGGCTGGTTGATGATCACCTCCAGGCCAACAGGAGGATCCCCGGGTTCGGGCACCGCTACCACAACGCCGACCCCCGGGCCGTCAGGTTACTGGAACTTGCAGAGGATTACGGCTGCGTGGGACCCCACACCAGCCTTGCACTGGAGGTCCAGGAGATACTCCTGGAACGCAAGGGAGTCCGGATGAACGTTGACGGGGCCAACGCCGGCATACTATCAGACATGGGATTCGACTGGAGGACCGGAGCAGGAGTATTCATGATAGGACGCCTCCCAGGACTCATATCCCACGTCTACGAGGAAAAGGTCCGGGAACCAGCCTTCAGAAAATTCTTCGAAATCGAAGAAATACAGTACGACGGCGAGGAGGAGAGGGACCTCTCAGCTGGAGCCGACCTGGAGCCCATGCCAGAGTAGAATTCACCCATCAACATCCATATGATTGCCGATCACCCTTAAAGACTTAAATATTGTCTTAATTCAAATTAAATTTCATAAAATGACTCAATTAACATCAGGAGGGATTCAAAAGGCTTGGTTAACTGAATGGGATTAGTTGAATATCATAAACTTTTGAATAAAATAGTAAAAGATAAATATACCGCGAAATAGACCTTTGCATTAATAGGGTGATTCATATGACAACGATATCTGAAGCTATCACTACCATAAAGAAGGCTGAGAATGATGCTGACAGGTTAATACAGGAGGCCAGAGAAAAATCATCCCAGTTACTCGACGACGCCAGGAACAGATCCGCAGAGCTCCTTGAGAAGGCAGAGCGAGAGGCCAGTGAGAAGGGCGATGAGATCATAGCCGAGGCAGAGGAAAGAGCCAGGAAGGAAGCCATTGAAATCTCAGGGAAGGCAAAGCGTGAAGTGGAGACAATGAAATCAGCGGCAATGGGGAAGGTCCCGGAGGCTGCCAGTATTATTGTGAAAAGTATCTTGTAGTGTGAGTGACATGTTTCTACCGGCAAGGATGCGAAAACTTAAGATCATAACCCTGGATCAGTACTCGGATTCGGTGGTTCGTTCCTTGCATGAGGAGGGTGTAACCCAGATCGATGATATCTCAGAGCGCATCCAGCAGGATGCAGAGTGGCGCCAGATACTGAAACCATCAAGGGCAACACCATACACAGGAAGGGTGTCATCTCTCCTCATGAAAACCAGCGGTATCCTGGACTTCCTTGGCTCAGTCGCAGCCGAGGAGAAGGGTCTCAGGGATACCATAAGGGAGTTCATAAACCCCCCGATATTCGAGAAGCGGGAGGTTGAGGAACTGGACACAGAATCCCTCATCGAAAGGGCTGAGGAGACCCTGGGGAGGGTCGAGTCAGAGACCAGGGTTATGGAGGAAAAATTGAATGAGCTTGATTCAGAAAGGTCCGCTGTTGAATCAAGCCTCTCTGTTGCAGAGAAACTGAAGGATTTTGATATTGATTTTTCTGATCTCCAGGATTCAGAGTACATAACAGGAATCGCAGGAAGGATAACAGCCGAGAACCTCCCTGAACTCAGGGATAAACTCGCAGATATCACAGATGAACTGGTCATATCAGACAGAGAGGGAGAGAACAAGGCTGAAAGGATCCTGATCATTGTAACACTGAAGAAACATGCAGACAGCATAGCCTCAGTCCTCAGAAGGATGGAATTCGAGAGATTTGAGATCAGCGAACTCCAGGGTAGACCATCAGAGATCATATCCTCCTCAAAGACACGCCTTGAGGAGATCAGCAGGGAAAGGAAGGAGATCATCTCAAAATTAAGGGATATAAACGCTGAATGGGAGGACGAACTCCTGGTCCTCAGGGAACAGCTTGAAATAGAGAAGGAGAGGAATGAGGTATTCTCACTCTTCGGCGAAACCAGGAAGACGGTGATGCTGGAGGCATGGGTCCCCCTCAAGGAAGCTGACAGGGTCATCGCCGTGGTTGAGGAGTCATCTGAGGGCACTGCGTTGACGGACCTGGAGGACCCGGATCCTGAGGAGGTACCGGTGCTCCTGGACAACCCGAGGTTTGCAAAGCCCTACGAGACCTTCGTGGAGATGTACTCTCCCCTGAAGTACAACGAGATCGACCCCACAATTTTCATGGCCTTTGTGTTCCCGTTCTTCTTCGGGTTCTGCCTGACAGATGCAGGTTACGGTATAATCGACGCCCTGATAGGCTTCATACTCTACAGGGGCCTGGGTAAGGTCAACAACTTCATGAGGAACTTCGGTATCATCATGATGTCCTGTGGTGTGTGGGCATTCATCCTCGGGATGGTCACCAACGGGTTCATAGGGGACTTCTTCCCACGGTTCTTCAACATAACCCTGCCAACGGTTATACCGGCAATAGACGCCTTTGTGAACCCCCAGAACATACTGATAATGGCACTCACCGTGGGTGTTCTCCACATAAACTTTGGTCTGATACTCGGTGCAAGGAACAACATAAGGCTCGGGAACATGAGGGAGGCCCTTGGATCCCAGATCGTCTGGCTGATCCTTGAACTGGGTATAATCCTCTACCTGGTTGGGGGCATGATTTTCGGGGCTCCTCTGATAATCCTGGCATTTGCAATGCTACTATATTACAATGGCCTCTTTGGCCTCATGGATGTATCAGGGTTCCTCGGTACCCTCCTGTCATATGCAAGGCTGCTTGCACTCTGTCTCTCAACGGGTGGTATAGCCATGACCGTGAACATCCTCACGGGTCTCAGCTATGAGATGATACCCGTCATCGGAGTGGTACTCGCCCCGATAATCTTCGTCTTCGGGCACATCGCCAACAACGCCTTCCAGAGCCTTGGTGCCTTTATAAACTCACTTCGTCTACACTATGTTGAATTCTTCGCCCAGTTCTACATGGGCGGAAAAAACAAATTCAATGCATTTCGTGCTGAAAGAAACTTTACTAAGATAAGGAGGTAAATAGAATGGTTGAAATAGCATTAGGAACTGCTTTAGCAGCAATAGGTGCTGGAGTTGCAGTAGGATTCGCAGGTCTTGGATCAGGATTAGGTCAGGGTATAGCAGCCGCAGAAAGTGTGGGTGCAGTCGCAGAGAACTCCGACATGTTCGCGAGGGGTATTATATTCTCAACCCTCCCTGAAACACAGGCCATCTATGGTTTCCTGATCGCCATACTTCTCCTGGTGTTCTCAGGACTCCTTGGAGGAGGAAAGGGACTGGATGTTACAGCAGGACTTGTTGCCGTGGGTGCAGGTGCAGCCATAGGATTCGCAGGTCTCGGTTCAGGTATGGGTCAGGGTATAACATCAGCATCATCAGTCGGTGCAGTTGTCGAGGACCCTGACATGTTCGCGAGGGGTATTATATTCTCAGCCCTCTCAGAGACACAGGCCATCTATGGTTTCCTGATCGCCATACTTCTCATGGTCTTCGGCGGAATACTAGGAGGCTAATTAGATGAGCTCCGGAGCCGAAAAAATTGTCTCCAGTATAATGTCAGAGGCTCAGGCAAAGGCGGACGCCATAATCAGGGAAGCTGAAGATGAAGCTGCAGGTATAGTGGATGAAGGTGAAAAAAGGGCCAGGATGGCCAGTGAACGCATACTCGAGTCAGCCAGAAAACAGGCTGACATGAGGTACCAGCAGATAATCTCAGAGGCCAAGATGAATGCAAGGCGTGCAGAACTGGAGGCAAGGGAAGAGGTAATACAGGAGGCCTTCAAAAAGGCGGAAGAGGAACTTAAAAACCTGGCATCCACCTCCCAGGAGGAATACGTCAGCGCCCTCAGGGGCATGATAAAGGAGGCCGCCGTTGAGATAGGCGGCGGTGACCTGGTTGTCAGCATGAGGGAGGACGACAGGTCCCTTGACCTCGGACTCGATAAAATCGCGGCTGAAGTGGAAGCAGAAACAGGCAAAAAAACAACCCTGAAGGTTGGAGACAGCATCAGAACCATTGGAGGAGCAGTGGTAAGGACAGAGGATGGTCTGATAGAGGTTAACAACACAATAGAGGCCAGGATGTCCCGTTTCAGGAAGGCTCTACGTTCAGAGGTGGCCAGGGTTCTTTTCGAATAAAAAAGGGGAGATAACAGATGGCTGACAGCATCACAACAATTGTAACAGCGCTTGGATTCCCTTCAATAGAATCTTTTATAGGCGTACTCCTCCTCGGAGGAGCCATTATAGGTGCTATTGTGGTAATAGCAACTATAAGGCCTATATTAGATTTATTCCCCTTTGCATACCCTAACGCCAGAGTCAGGGCACGAATAGGACGCCTCCTAAACGAGAAACAGTTATCAGAGATTCTTGAAACCGAGTCCATGGAGGAGTTCAAGAACTACCTCCGGGGGCTCCCTGACTACGCCAAATACATTGACAGGTTCCCCATTGAGAAGGCCCTTGAGAGTCAGCTCGCAGAGACCTATGAGATGGTATCCCAGATAGCACCCGCATCCATAAGGGACCCCTTCAGGGCAAACCTGAAGAGATGGGATGTGAGGAACATCAAGAGCCTCATAACAGCAAAGGCTGCTGGCCTGAGTGCCGAGGAGACAGTGAACCTCCTTGTCCCGGGAGGTGAAGTCTATGAGATCATCGAGGGCCTTGCAGACGCTTCAAGTGTTCAGGAGGTTGTAACCGGCCTTGAGGCTACAGAGTACGCCGGCGTACTGGAGGATGCCCTATCCGGCTACGAGGAGACAGGGATGCTCCTCCCAATAGAGGCAGCCCTTGACAGGAAGTTCCTGGAGGGACTCATAAGGACAGTTGGAAGTCCATCAGACGACAACACAAAGATACTCCACACATACTTTGGGACCATGGTCGACATATCCAACCTTAAAATAATACTCCGTGCAAAGGCAGACGGTCTCAGCTATGATGACATAAGCCCATACATAGTACCCCACGGTTACCAGATCAGGGAATGGAAGCTCAAGGACCTCATGGAATCAGAGGATGTCAGTGGAGTTGTAAGCGGCCTTGAGGGTACAGACTACGGTCAGATGCTATCAGAGGCCCTCTCAGAGTACACATCAACGGGTTCAGTGGCTGTATTCGAACGCGTCCTTGAGGACAACCTCAACAGGATGGCAAGGAACTTCGCACTCAAGAAGCCCTTCGGTGTCGGGCCAATGATCGGATTCCTCAGCAGGAAGGAGGTTGAGGTGAAGAACCTCAAGGTCATAGCAAGGAGCAAGAGGGAGCCAGGCTTCCCTGAAGCAATGGTTAAGGAGATGTTAGCATGAGTTCAAATATTGCAGTGGTTGGTGACAGGGACACTGTAACAGGGTTCAGACTCGGAGGCGTCAGGGAAGGCTACGTGGTTGAAACACCTGACGAGGCAGAGGAAACCATAAGGAACCTTATACGTGATGGCTTCTCCATAATAATCGTCACAGAAAAGATTGGTGATGAACTGAGGGAATTTATAGAGGAAACCACAAGTTCAAGCGCATTGCCAATGATAATAGAGATACCAGACAAGACAGGCCCCTCAGAACGTGAAACAGATCCACTGAGGGACCTTATTAAAAGAGTTATTGGGGTTGAGATGGTAAAATGACACAGGAAGGAAGGATTATAAAAATAGCGGGTCCTGTTATCATCGCCGAGGGGATGAGAGGATCCCAGATGTATGAAATGGTTAAGGTGGGTGAAGACAAGCTCATAGGAGAGATCATTGAACTTGAGGGTGACACAGCAACAATCCAGGTCTACGAGGAAACCGCAGGCATAAAGCCTGGAGAGACCGTTGAAAGAACAGGCGGTCCACTATCAGTGGAACTGGGACCTGGAATACTGGGTTCAATCTTCGACGGTATCCAGAGACCCCTCGAGAACATCAAGGCACTCACCGGAGACTACATAGAGAGGGGAGTGGACGTACCATCCCTCCCAAAGGATAAGAAATGGACCTTCAAGCCCACAGCCCGGGAGGGCCAGATGGTTAAGGGAGGGGACATAATCGGTGAGGTTGAGGAGACATCCTCAATAACCCACAGGATAATGATCCCACCAAACGTTGAAGGTAAACTCACAATGATAGCCCCCCAGGGCGAATACACCGTCCTTGATGATATAGCTGAGGTTGAAACCGAGAGCGGAACAGAAAAGATCCAGATGCTCCAGAAGTGGCCTGTCAGGAAGGGCCGACCCTACAAGAAGAAACTCGACCCTGACGTCCCCCTCGTAACAGGTCAGAGGGCGCAGGACACATTCTTCTCAGTCGCCAAGGGAGGTACAGCAGCCATACCGGGACCCTTCGGTTCAGGTAAAACGGTTACCCAGCAGCAGCTCGCAAAGTGGGCTGACGCAGACATAATCGTCTATGTTGGATGCGGTGAGAGGGGTAACGAGATGACCGAGGTCCTCAAGGAGTTCCCTGAACTCGAGGACCCCAAGACAGGTAACCCCCTCATGGACAGGACCGTGCTCATAGCAAACACTTCAAACATGCCTGTGGCTGCAAGGGAAGCCTGTGTGTACACAGGTATAACCATAGCAGAGTACTTCAGGGACATGGGCTACGACGTCGCCCTCATGGCAGACTCAACCTCAAGGTGGGCCGAGGCAATGAGGGAGATCTCAGGAAGGCTGGAGGAGATGCCAGGTGAAGAGGGATACCCTGCATACCTCGCATCAAGGCTCGCACAGTTCTATGAGCGTGCAGGAAGGGTCACAACCATTGGATCAGAGGATAAGATAGCCTCAGTATCAGTTGTGGGTGCGGTTTCACCACCAGGTGGGGACCTCTCAGAGCCCGTCACACAGAACACCCTAAGGATATGTAAGGTGTTCTGGGCCCTGGACGCATCACTGGCAGACAAGCGTCACTTCCCTTCCATTGACTGGCTCCAGAGCTACTCACTCTACATTGACAGTGTCCAGGAATGGTGGGCCAGCAACGTGGACCCTGAATGGAGGAAATTTAGGGACGAGGCAATGGCCCTCCTCCAGAAGGAGGCAGAGCTCCAGGAGATAGTCCAGCTCGTCGGACCCGACGCACTTCCAGACAGGGAGAGGATAACCCTGGAGACAACCAGGATGATAAGGGAGGACTTCCTCCAGCAGAACGCCTACCATGAGGTGGACACCTACTGCTCACCATCAAAGCAGTTCGAGATGCTCAGGACAATCATAATGTTCCACAGGAACGCAACAGCGGCCCTTGAGAAGGGCGCACCTGCAGCTGACATAATATCCCTCCCTGTTAAGGAGGATATCGGGCGTATGAAGTACATACCTGAAGAGGAATTCCCTGCAAGGATCAAGGAGATCCAGGAAAGGATCGTCAAGGAATGTAGTGAGGTGTGAAGATGAACGTTAACATCAAAACCCGTGAATACACCACCGTCACAGAGGTCTCAGGTCCTCTAATGATCGTTGAGGGTGTTGAAGGGGTTGCCTACAGTGAGATAGTGGAGATTGAAACACCCACAGGTGAGAAGAGAAGGGGACAGGTACTGGAAGTCAGGGAGGACCTTGCAGTCGTACAGGTCTTTGAGGGTACCAGTGACCTCAACACAGAGACAACAAAGATAAGGTTCACAGGTGAAACAGCGAAGATCGGCGTATCCCTGGACATGATGGGCCGAATATTCGACGGTACAGGTAAACCCATAGACGGTGGCCCTGAGATCATACCCGAGAAGGAGCTCGACATCAACGGTAGCCCCATGAACCCCGCTGCAAGGGAGTTCCCTGCCGAGTTCATACAGACCGGTATATCAACCATTGACGGGATGAACACCCTGGTGAGGGGTCAGAAGCTGCCTATATTCTCAGGTTCAGGGCTTCCACACAACGAACTGGCAGCCCAGATCGCAAGGCAGGCCAAGGTGCTTGCAGAGGAGAGCGAATTCGCGGTTATCTTCGCGGCCATGGGTATCACCCACGAAGAGGCAAACTACTTCATGAGGGACTTCGAGAGGACAGGGGCCCTTGAGCGTGTTACGGTCTTCATGAACCTGGCAGACGACCCTGCCATTGAGCGTATCATCACCCCGAGGATGGCCCTCACAACAGCAGAGTACTTTGCCTTCGAGCACGACATGCACGTCCTGGTCATACTCACAGACCTCACAAACTACTGTGAGGCCCTAAGGGAGATCTCAGCTGCAAGGGAGGAGGTCCCGGGACGAAGGGGTTACCCGGGGTACATGTACACTGACCTTGCAAGCCTCTATGAGAGGGCAGGGCGTATAGTCGGCAAGGAGGGGTCAATCACACAGATGCCCATACTGGTGATGCCACAGGACGACATCACACACCCCATACCTGACCTGACAGGTTACATCACCGAGGGCCAGATAGTGCTGAGCCGTGACCTCCACCGTAAGGGTATATACCCACCGGTGGACGTGCTCCCATCACTCTCCAGGCTCATGAGTGGTGGTATCGGTGAGGGAAGGACACGTGAGGACCACAGCGGTGTCTCAGACCAGCTATACAGTGCCTACGCCGAGGGACGTGACCTCAGGGACCTCATGGCGGTTGTGGGTGAGGAGGCCCTCACAGAGAGGGACCGCAAGTTCCTAAAATTCGCTGATGAATTTGAGAAACGCTTCATCACCCAGGCACGTGACGAGGACCGCTCCATAGAGGAGACCCTCAACCTCGGATGGGAACTGCTATCACTCCTCCCGAGGTCCGAACTCAAGAGGGTCCGCGAGGAGCACATACCCAAGTACCTCCCGGGTGCCGAATAACCACCCCCAACATCCTTTTTCAGGAGAGTTAGCCAATGGCACAGGAAATGATTGAGGGGATCAACCCCACAAGGATGGAGCTCCTGAAACTCAAGCAGCGTGAGAAACTCGCTGTCAAGGGTTACAGTCTCCTCAAGGAGAAGAGGAACGCCCTTATCATGGAGTTCTTCAACATCCTTGAGAGGGTTAAGGGTTCCCGTGAAAAGGTGGAGGAGCACCTCAAGGAGGCCTTCTCTGACCTCACAGAGGCCCAGGTACTCATGGGCGACACTGCAGTTGAGAGGGCTGCAATGTCTGTGAGGGAGTCCGTGGAGGTCGACATAGACTCAAGGAGTATAATGGGTGTCGTTGTACCGGTGGTCGATGCCCGGGCAACCCAGAGGACCGTGGTTGAACGTGGATACGGCCTTGTGGACACATCAGTAAAACTCGACGAGGCAGCCAGAAAATTCGAGGAGTCCCTGGCACTCATAATAGAACTCGGTGAGATCGAGAAGACCATAAGGCTTCTCGCCGGTGAGATAGAATCAACCAAGCGAAGGGTTAACGCCCTCGAACACATCATAATCCCGAGGCTCAAGAACACCGTCAAGTACATTGAGATGAGGCTCGAGGAGATGGAGAGGGAGAACTTCGTCAGGTTGAAGATGATCAAAAAATCCATGGAGATGGAGTGATGGTTAGGATACTCACAAGGCTCGGCCAGGTCCGCGAGGCCGAGGAGAAATACAGGCGGGAACTCGTGGACTTCAGGATGGGTGAGGTCTACGGGAACCTCAGGGCCATCATTGCAGACGAGGACGTTGAGGTCAGGGCCGGCGAGGCAAAGCCGGTTAAGATCAAGGAGGTCAGTATACCGGCAAACCACATAGTCTTCATGTGTGCCTACGCCACGAACCCCCTGGGTCATCCGATAGCTGCAGGGGAGGAGACACCCCTACCCATAAGCATGGACCGTAAGGCAGACCATGCCACCTTCGTAGCTGCTGCAGACGGGAAAATCAGCAGGAACGACCTCCTGGGTGTCCTCATAATTCTACCGGTTGAATTAACCCACTAATATTTATTTTTAAAGTTGCTCCAGTTCCCACGCTCAGGGAATGTTTTATGTGATGAGTGACCCCTGATTTTTCTTTCACTTCACTACACTTATCCGGATTCGGCATAGGGAATAGATTTCGTCGTGTTAAACGTACCATTCGTATACTGGGCCGTGCAGATAATTCCATTCTCTGGATGGAGTCCCATGAATCCTGAGGCCTTTCTTCCAGAAATGGTTTATCCCAGGAAGCCTTTCATTTCCTCATAGAGTTCAATCATCAGGTCCTCAATGTGCTCGGTGAGTTCCTCTGTGTACTCCAGGAGGTCCCGGTAGGTTTCCACCAGTGCTTCACGGTTCATCTTCAGCTGTTTCATGGCCCTGGCCTGGGCAGTGGCGGGGTTACCTGAAATGATCCTTCTGAGTCTTGATGAGCCCTCCCTCAGCTCCTCAACATCATTCCTTACCTCGGCCATCCGCTCAAGGTAGTATCTCTCAACGCCCCTGATATCCCTCTTCAGGTTCTTTCTGATCTCAAGGAGCTGGTCCCTTCTATCCTTCAGTTCCACCAGGGAACTCCTTAGGGAGGCTATCGTGGACGTGTCAAGATCCCGGAAGTCTGCAAGTTCAGTGAGAATCCTGTGATAGTCCTCAGGATCCATCAACCATCACCCCTACTGGAGATGTATCCTTAACTCTATGAGGTTACCACTGGCCCGGGTCTCGGTCTTTATCTCCTCATGCTCCTTTTCAATTTCACGTACACGGTAGAATATGTTGGTGAGGGCCCCTGTCCTGAAAACCCCTGTCCTGTTCTCGGGCTTGGAGGATATGAGGATGACTGAGACGATGTTATCTTCTATCTTCACATTGTAGTTGACGCCGTTTATGTATATCCCGTCCGAGAGCCTTAAAAGAAGTTTTATATACTTTATGGGGAGTCCGCTGCCGCTTATTATCTCCTTTATCTTATCATTTTCCCGGCACTGCTCGATATCGATATCCAAGGTACACCCTCCACTAAGATATTAATGTTTTATAGAATATAAAACATAGCCTAATAGGATGAGAGGTGACAGATCAGACAGGCTGATGAAGAAGGAGATCTTCAACCTCAACCGTCATCTCCCCTCAAGGAGGAAGACCCTGGAGGAGCTCCTCAGGGAGGACAGGCCCCATGTTACAGGGGCTGATGGCACCAGGCACAGGTTCAAATGGGCTGAACTTGAAGACCTCAGGGGGATGCTGACTGAGGATGAGGCAAGGAGGCTGAGGCTCCCGATATACATTGAGATAGAATCTGAGACCTCGGGTGCAAGGATCGCCGGTGATATTGAGGTGAAGGTTGTCTCGGAGGTCCTTGAGAGGGATGATGAGGGGGATGAGATCTACATCTACAGACCTGAGATGAGGGTGCTGAGGGCGAGGTTTCCAACGGTTACACAGTACATGTTCCTTGTGAGGGAGCTCTAAGGAGGTTGATGGAATGAGCAGGGATCCGCTTAAGGAGTACCTTAAGGACCCTGATAGGAGGGCCAAACTTTTCCTTTTAATGACAGGTGGCATGATTCTGAGCACGGTGCTCATAACGATAGGTACCATAATACTGATACTCCTACTGCTTGGCATAATCTGATGCCTGTCCCGCGGTGATTGATGTTATCGGAGGATACCCATGCACAGGGTTCTGAGTGCAGGACACCAGATCCAGTCACCTGAGATGATCATATCAGGGGAAAATGGGCACTGGAGAGTACATGGACACTGCAAAAAGACAGGATATAAGAGACATTGAAGAGTATGGGTACTGCAAGAGCCGGATAAGCAGCTGCAAATTTCATGGCAGATACCTTAAGGATCTGCTCCAGAGGTATCTTAAATCCACCTTCTTCTTAACCCTAGGATATGCAGTTTGTCCCCTTAAAGTAGGGTTCTTTAATGGAGCAGAAGGTTCTCAGCATCGGAGGTAATGGAGTTCTTTCTTGACAATATATTCTCATACTCCCTGTGGTCGAGGTGGGGGGCATCGGAGGTAATGGAGTTCTTTCTTGACCCTGGAGCAGATGTTTGATGCAAGGTTCTCAGCGGCCTCCATGGAGTTATGGGAGGCCAGGACGGTCAGCAGGGGTTCACCCTCCTCAATTATGGTTCCCGGGACAGGAAGGTCATGGACCCCCATGGTTTTTATCTCACCCACCCGGCACCTTGCCGGGGCATAGAGTATCCTCTTAACAGCATAACTGACCGGGTCCGGTTTTTCTATAAGCTCGCCCATGCATGCCCTGATATGGGCATCCACCATGTTTATTCCCAGGGAGGCTTCAGCACACTCAAAGGTCCCCTGTATCCTGGGATTGACCTCTATGACATACAGCTCGGAGTCCCTCATTATGAGGTCGACGCCGTTGGATCCGCGCAGGGAGAGGTCAAGTATGAGGTCACTGGCAAGATCCTCAATCTCCCCTGAGGGCCCTGGTGTCATGTTACCGGCGTAGACGAACTGCCCCTCAAATCCAGGTACGCCCCTGTCGATGATCTGCCTGCTCGTCAGAACCGTGATGGCATCCTCTCCGGTTGAAAGAACAGAGGCACTCACAGGGACGCCCTCGATGTACTCCTGGAGGAGGAACTCCCCATCACCTTCGCGGAACTCGGTGACACCAAAGCCTCCAGCGCCGGAAACCGGCTTTGCGATGTATTTCTTCTCCCCTGCAGCTACAATCTCCATCGCCTCGGCAGGGTCACTGATGAGGTGTGTCTCGGGTGTGGGGTATGAGTTCCTGATCCTCCTGTAGAGGCGGTACTTGTCCTCCACGTGATCAACCCTGGAGTTACCGAGGACCTTCTCCCCTGGGAGAGGGGGTGCGCCTGTGAGGGGGATTATACCATCAGCCCTTTCTATGAAATCTGAGGCTGCTTCAAGGAGCTTCTCCTGACTGAAGTTCTCATGGAATCTCCCGCAGCTTTCACCGCTACGCTCCCTCAGTATGCACCTTCTTTCGGTGTAGTGCTTGAAGTCTGCTGTGCAGTAGTAACCTGCAGAGTAGACCCTGTACCCTAACCTGAAGGCTGATTCAACCACAGGTCGGGTGTTGACGCCTATTACAAGTATTTCCTCCATTTTGGACACAGAATCAGTGGTTTGATAGTCCCGAGCGGAGTCGAACCGCTGTCGCCGGGTCCAAAGCCCAGCAGGATTACCACTACCCCACGGGACTATGACAGTTATTAGGTGGTGATGTTCTTCATAAATAGGTTTCGATAAAAGGGGGGTGTTATGGGGGGATAGTCCCGAGCGGAGTCGAACCGCTATCGATGGATCCAGAGTCCATCAGGATTGCCATTACCCCACGGGACTATGCTTAAAAAGAGCTCATATCGACAAGATAAGGTTACATGGAACCCCTATAAATACTTTGCGGTTCTTAAAGTGAGTGGCTGACCCCCGGATGCCTCCAGAAAAAGGGGTTAAAAAATAGAACTAGAAGGGTGAGAACACCCCTATGAACACCAGCCAGGCCAGCAGGGTCTTTGCAACCAGGCTCAGTATGATGTAGACCCTCTCACCGTAGAGGTAGTCCCTCCATTTACCGACACCCCTGTACTGCAGCAGCATGTTGACGGAGAATGTGTTGAACATCACAAAGTAGATGAGCAGTGTGAGGTAGACGAAGTCCGGTGGCTGTGTCTCGGCGGAGCCCAGGGCGGCGATGAAGTAGGCTGCAATGACCACCCATGGGGTGAAGCCGGAGATGCACCCCAGGAGGTAGGGTGACCAGTCGATCTTCTCGGTGTACTGGTTGATCTTCTCCATCAGGTAGCCGAACATTATCATCGATGCGTTGAGGACGAAGATCATCACAAGTGACCAGAGGTCCCAGACCCCCACGAAGGTGGCCAGTATCACTATCATTATTGAACTTGAGAGAGCATACTCGTACCAGCGGTAGGGGTTCATACCCCTCTTCAGGTTCTCAACGTAACTCTCATTCCTGAGGAAGGCTATTGTGAAGTGGGCCACCGCAGATATCAGGAGGAAGGATGCAAGGATCACCCCGAGGTAGCTCACGGTGAATGCCACCTCAGGGCTGGGAAGGACCTGGAATGACGGCGGATTCAGTGAGAGTATCTTGAACTTCAGGTAGAACGTGTAGATGTCCCTGTCCCATGTGAGCAGGTAACCCAGCGCAACCATCAGAAGCCCCTGGATCAGGTGCAGGGACCCGGCCGCTATGTTCAGCTTCCTCAGCCCCTCAAAACTTATAGGGGACTTCTCAATCATTTTAATTCTTTCAATGTTGTCCATAAAACACCCCCACATTATTGTTATGTCAGTGAAGCTATTTTAATGTATCAACAGGTCAGTAAGGAAGGGTGGGGATGGTGATGCCAGAATTCTATATCAGCGGGTCCGTCAGGAACAGTGGGTAGACTGATGCCAGAACCCGTGGGAAGGCCGGGTGGTCTTACAGTGGATGTGTATGGATGCTTTCAGAATTGAAAAAATAGTTTATGGGGGGCAGCTCTCTGCTCAGCACAAAAAATGGTGGAGGGTTTCAGCCGAGGAACTTCCTCTGGCTTGCAGCCTCAAGGATGAGCTCCTGGAGGTTGGCTGTCCTGTTGATTCTGAGGGCCCTTATGATCTCCTCTGTGGTCTTCATGTGTCCCTCATCATACTCAGGTTCAAGGTACTCCTCAAAGGATGATTTAACCTCAGGGCTGAGGAATGGTGATTCAGGGTTGGCGTACCTTGCAGCGTCATGGAGGTCCCTTCCAAGACCCGGGTAGACCTCCTCAATGAATTCAAGGTCACCTGATGATAGCGCGTTGAACCCGAGCAGCTCCGGGGGAACCCCCAGCGAGTAGAGGGCCGCTGTGAAGGTTATTGCCCTTGGGAGTGAAACGTTTCCCATGCTCCTGGAGTATCCGAAGAGTCCGATGTGGAGCTTCCTCTTCCTCCTGCCGGGCACGTACCTCGCAACCCTGTTTATGATGTCCACGAGGTCCATGACCTGCCTCCTGTACTCCCTGCAGTAGGCTGAAATTATCTCCAGGACACTTTCACGCTCGATTTCAGCTGCCCTGCCCGGTTTAACAGACCTGAGTTTCTTTATGCCCCTGATGACATCTGATGGTTCATGGTCGTACTTGAAGGATGACTGGACAGTGAAGGTGTAGGCGCCACGGTACTCCCAGGTAACGTCCTCCACATTATCGGGGCGGAGGTTACCCCTGAAGGGAGCTGAGCCCATACCTATTATGGGGTAGAGTTTAACTCCTGACTCTTCCTCAAGGTCCCGGAAGTCTGAGAGGGCTATCCTGTTGAGGAGTGTGGCTGATATCATACCGTAGTTCATGGCGGGGTCTGACCTTGCAAGGAAGACCCTCTGCTCCTGGATATCCTTACCATCAAGGTACTCGCCTGTGATCTTGGCGGCGTTCAGCATCCCCTCATGGTCCTCGAAGAGGGGGATAACGTTGATCTCGTCGGGCCGGAATTCACCTATCCACTCCTTGACGGTCACACCATCTGCGAGCTGCAGCCTCTCCTTACCCTTCACAAAGTCCAGGTAGTAGCTGTGGATCCGGTTGAGGCAGCTGCTTGATGAGGTCATGGGTAGGATGACCTCGAAGACCGGGGCTGCGTCCATCCCGTAGAAGAGGCTTGCGGTGTCATAGGATCTGGGTATGCTCTCAAGGGTCTCAAGGAGTATCTTTGCCTCGGCCCTCTCAACTGTGGGGTTGGGCACCCTGAGGGTGAGCCTCAGATCCTCACCCAGGACATGGTCCCTGAAGAAGGCCTGGTACTTTGTGAGGAGTTTCTTTACAACGTAGTTGTCCACTTCCTTGCCCTCGCAGTCCCACATCTGTTCGTCACATCCCAGGTGTGAGAAGACGTAGTATGCCTCCCTTATCTCGTCTTCACCACCCAGTTCAGGTTCTTCTGCAAAGAACGGCGGGTTAACGTTGTCTGGATGCTGTGTACTCATGCATCTTGGAACCTTCATGTTTAACACTCCGGGGTGATATTTCTGTGGACTGGAATATAAGGATGATGATGAGGATAATGAACCTGGACCTTGAAATGACATGCTATGTAATGGGTTTACAGCGCCATACCGCACAAAGATATTTATATTAAAAGGTATAAATTATACAAGTGGTAAGTCAATTAGCTTGTATAATCTGGACCGGGATCATTGCAGGCAGGACTGCCACCTTAACTGAAGGTGATAATATGAAACTACCAAAATGGCTTGAAGAAAAATATGACCTCCTCTGGGATAAATTTGAGGACCGGGAATTCAGGAGCACCGAGGCCCTTGAAATACTTGGAAAGGAACATCTAATTGATGAAAAGTCCCTTTCAGCTGCAATATCCGAGATGAGGAAGAAGGGATGGATAGAGACAAGAAAGGATCCCGATGATGAGAGAAGAAGGATCTACATGCTCAGACCCAAATCAGAGATCATACAGGATTACCTCACCCTCAAGGACGATAAACTTGGCCGTGCAGACATAGAGAGGATACTCAAGGGGGCAGCAGACCTCATAAGGACAAGGGTCGACTACAAGTTCATCCTGGTCCTCCTGTTCATGAAACAGATGAGTGACAAGTGGATGATGGAATACCAGAAGGCATATGAGGATGCCATAAAGGAGTATGGCCTCAGTGAGGAGGAGGCGAGGCTTGAGGCACGTAACAGTGCATACCATGACCTTGACATAAAGGAGGAGTACCTCTGGGACAACATAAGGAAGGACGTTGAGAACCTGCCCATAAAATTTGCAGGGGCCCTCAAGAACCTCGCAGAACTCAACCCCGCCTTCAAGGACGTGGTGGACGCCTTTGACTTCGTGGAGTTCACACAGAGCCAGGAGAACCGGGAGATACTCAGGCAGCTCGTTGAACTATTCAGTGAGAAGAAACTCACAAACGTTGACCCCGACATCCTTGGAGACGCCTATGAATGGATACTGAGATACTTCGCCCCAACCAAGGCCAAGGAGGGCGAGGTCTACACACCCAGGGAGGTTATAAGGCTACTGGTCGAGATACTCGACCCAAAACCCGGCGAAAGCGTCTACGACCCGGCATCAGCGTCCAATGGCATGCTCATAATATCCCACAAGTACGTTAAGGAGACCTATGGTGAGGCCGAAAGGCTCTTCCTCTACGGACAGGAGGTCAACAGGAAGACAATGGCCTTAGGATCAATGAACATGTACATACATGACATAAAGGACCACCACATAGCCCATGGTGACACACTCCTCTACCCCAAATTCAAGGAATCAGACGGGATCATGAGGTTCGACGTAGTGATAGCCAACCCACCATGGAACCAGGATGGTTACGGTGAGGACACCCTCAAGAAGGGAGATTACTGGAGGGAGAGATTCAGGTACGGATTTGTGAACAAGCAGTCCGCTGACTGGGCATGGATACAGCACATGATAGCCTCTGCCAAGGATGACGGGAGGATAGGTGTGGTTATAGATAATGGTTGCCTCTTCCGGGGTGGCCGTGAGAAGAGTATAAGGTCAGCTGTACTGGAGGACGACCTCATAGAGGCGGTTATACTTCTCCCTGAAAAATTATTCTACAATACAGGTGCCCCGGGGGCAATAATAATCCTCAACAAGGATAAGGATGAGGAAAGGAGGGGTAAGGTCCTCTTCATCAATGCAGGTGAGGAGTATGAGAAGCACCCTGAGGTCAGGAAGCTGAACATCCTATCTGACGGGAACATTGAGAGGATACTTGAGGCCTACAGGGAGTTCCAGGGTGATGATGGATTCTCAAGGGTTGTCGACCTTGATGAGATCCGTGAGAATGATTATAATCTGAACGTGCCGCTCTACGCATTCCCTGAGGAGGAGCTCGAGGATATTGATGTGGCAGGTGAGTGGATGCGCCTCTCCGAGATCGAGGAGGAACTCGCCGAAGTTGATGAGAGGATAAGGGGTTACCTGGATGAACTTGGGTATATGGGGGTGAAAATGTGAATACTGTGGAATTCAAGGATTCTCCTGTTGGCAGGATTCCTGTGGATTGGGGTGTTTCCAGAGTTTCGGAAGTTTTTGATGTTTTTACTGGAACTACACCATCAACTAAAATAGATGAGTTCTGGGATGATGGTGATGTTGTTTGGGTTACACCTGCTGATATGAGTAATCTTAACGGGATTATGATAGCAGACAGCGAAAGAAAGGTTACTGTGAAGGCGCTGAAAAGAACAAATCTTAATCTTATCCCTAAACTTTCCATTCTCATCTCAACAAGAGCACCAGTTGGATACGTTGCATTGAATACGGTTGAATGTGTGTTTAATCAAGGATGCAAAGCACTAGTCCCTAAATCACATGTTGACACGAGATATTTTGCATATTATCTATTAATAAATAAAAAACGCCTGCAAGACCTCAGCGGAGGCAGCACGTTCAAAGAACTCAATAAAAAAACTTTGGAAAAAATTTATTTACCGGTACCCCCTCTTGAGGAGCAGAAAAGGATTTCAGAGATACTCCAGGATGTTGATGGTGCGATAGAGAAGGTTAATAAGGAGATAGGGGTTACAGAGAAACTTAAGAGGGGTCTCATGCAGAGGCTTCTGATGGAGGGCATCAACCACACGGAATTCAAGGATTCTCATGTTGGCAGGATTCCTGTGGATTGGGATGTTGTTAACTTGGAGGATGTTGTTGAGATTCATGATAATAAAAGAATACCTCTTAGTGAAAAAGAAAGAATTAAGATGAAAGGTGATTATCCATATTGTGGAGCGAACGGCATAATTGATTATATCAATGATTATATTTTTAATGGGGAATTTGTACTTTTAGCTGAGGATGGAGGTGATTATTCATCCTTTGGGAGCTCTGCATATATAATGAATGGTAAGTTTTGGGTTAATAATCATGCACATGTTATCGAAGCGTTACCTTCTAAGATAACTAATAGATTTTTACTCCATATTCTTATTTATTTAGATTTAACTCATTATGTCGTTGGATCCACAAGAAAGAAGTTAAACCAGGGAATAATGAGGAAAATAAAAATTCCCCTCCCTCCTCTTGAGGAGCAGAAAAGGATTTCAGAGATACTCCAGGATGTGGACAGAAGGCTCGAGCTCCTCACGGAGAGGAAGGTTAAACTTGAAAACATAAAGAGGGGGCTCATGAACGACCTCCTGACAGGTAAAAGGAGGGTCAGAATAACATCATAGGGGGGGGATAGAACATGAAATTAAATGAGGAGGCCCTTGAAGACTACTTCATGAAGGAACTGAGGGGAATGGGCTGGAATGATATACCGGCCGCCGAACTTGGGAGGGATGACCCTGAAAACCCCCTCATAGAATCTGAGCTGATAGACTCCATAAGAAGGATCAACCAGTATATAGAGGATGATGATATACAGCAGGTCATCCAAGAGCTCCGGGGTAAAGCAGCAAGCATTGAGGGATGCAAATCGATACTTGAATACCTTAAAAATGGCGTTTACATAAAATCTGCCACAACAGGGGAACCCAGGAAGGTCAAAATCCTTGACCACGATACCCCAAGCCACAACTCATTCACAGCATCAAGGCAGGTCGTATTCCGTCGTGGTGACCAGACCATAAGGACAGACATAATGCTCTTCATCAACGGCATCCCCCTCGTGAACATAGAACTCAAAAACCCCGTGGGGATGTCAGAGACATGGGCGGACGCCTACCGGCAGATAAAGGACTATGAGAAGACAGTGCCGGAACTCTACAAGTACGTACAGATGGGTGTCGCTGCTGAAGACTTTGCAAGGTACTTCCCGATAGTTCCCTGGCTTGATGAGGTCCCCACCTTCGAGTGGAGGGAGACGGATGGTAAACTCCCTCAAAAATCCAGAAAACAGGGCCATGAGCACCACACAGGACTCCCGGCCGCAGATATACTCCCACTCCTCAGACCAGAAAGGGTGCTCGACTTCATCAGGAACTACATCTACATAAGGACAGAGTTCGGATCAACAACCAAGGTCATAGCAAGGCACATGCAGTACCATGCAGCTGAGAGGATAGTTGAAAGGGTCCTTAGGAACATCAGGGGAGAAGATAAAAGGAACAGGGGCCTCATATGGCACTGGCAGGGATCAGGCAAAACCCTGACAATGATATTCGCGGCCAGTAAACTCTACAGGATGAAGGAACTGGAGAACCCAACAGTATTCTTCATAGTGGACCGCAGAGAACTTGAGGAACAGTTATACGCAGAACTCGCGGCACTGGAAATCCACCAGCCTGAAAGAATAGAATCCATAGCAGAATTAAAGAGAACAATAGCCAGCGATGACTACCGGGGAAAGAGGGGCCTATTCATAACACTCATACAGAAATTCACAGACAAACTTGATGATATAACAGCCGAACTCAGGGAACATGGAGGAGAAACCATAATGGACAGGAAGAACGTCATAGTCTTCATTGATGAGGCCCACAGGAGTCAGTATGGCCTCCTGGCAGCCCAGATGAAGGACATGCTGAGATCAGCGTTCTTCTTCGGCTTCACAGGAACACCCATATCAAAGAGGGAACGCGACACCTATGATAGGTTCGCATACCCCCCCGAAGAGAAATACATCCACCAGTACTTCATAACAGACTCCATAAGGGACGGCTTCACCGTGAAGATAACCTATCAGCCGAGACTCGCAGGTGACGTCCACCTTGACAGGAAGCACCTGGAGGCATTCATCGGTGTGGAATTCGAGGAACTGCCAGAATCCATAAGGAAGGACGTTGAGGAATCTGTTAAAAGGAAACTGGACACCATAAAAACCATCCTCGAGAACCCTCGCAGGATAGAGCTAATAGCAGAGGACATCGCGAAACACTTCAAAGAGAACATCGATGGAAGATTCAAGGCCATGGTTGTGGCTCCAAGCAGAAGGGCATGCGTCCTCTACAAGAGGGAACTCGACAGGCACCTCCCACCAGAGTACTCTGAGATCGTAATGACCTACACTCCACGGGACGAGGAGATAATAAGGGCCTATGATGAGGAACTCATGGATAAATACCATGGCAGGAACCACCATGAGATTAAAAACCTGGTACTGGAAAGGTTCAGGGACCCTGATAGGAACCCCCGGATACTCATAGTGACGGATATGCTCCTCACAGGATTCGACGCACCCATACTCCAGACCATGTACCTCGACAAGCCACTGAAGGAACACAGACTGCTGCAGGCAGTTGCAAGAACAAACAGACCCTACAGGGACGTCAAGGAGGCAGGCCTCATAATAGATTACATTGGAGTCATGGGGGCGGAACTGAGGCGCGCATTTGAGCTCTACAGTAAGGAGGAGTATGAGGGCGCAGTATACGATATGGAATCCATGAAGAGGGAATACGAGGAGCTACTCAGGGAGACCCTCAGGATCTTCAGCGACCTTGAATGGGATGGGATGGATATTGAGGTCCTCTCCGACGCGGTTGAACTCATAACCTCTGATGAAGAACTCGAAAAGAAATTCACAGAGAATTACCGTGAACTCAGAAGGCTCTTCGAGCTGCTCTCTGACCAGCCCTTCATAAGGCATGGCCTCAAGGATTACAGGTGGCTCACGGTCATCTACACATACTATCAGAGAGTCGTATCAAGGAAACCATCAGTTGAAGCCGAAACTGAAAGGTATTACCAGAAAACCCTCAAATACATCCACAGGACCACAGAGTTCAGGGAAATAGAAAGTAAACTCCCGGTAATAGAATTTGACTCCGATTACTTTGAAAACCTCAGGAAGGTCAGGGATATAAGGGATAAGGCTGCCTTAACAGTCTACACACTCAACTCATATGTCCTCAGGAATGGCACAAGGAACCCCATCTATGAATCGGTGGCTGAAAAGGTTGAACGCCTCCTGGAACAGTGGAGGGAGAAAACCATGGACTACGAGGAACTCTACAGGGAGGGCGCTGCCATCATAAGAGAGATCTGGAAGGAGGAGCGCAGAATGAAGGAGCTCGGTCTTGACGAGAAGGAGTTCGCGGTCCTGATGACCCTCAGGGGTAGAGGTATACCAGAGGATAAACTGAAGGAATATGCTGTTGCCCTTACAGAGGAGGTTGATGGGAACATATTCCCTGGATGGACGTCCCAGGAGAGCGTTAAGAGGAATGTTATGAGAATCATAAGGGTTTTCCTCCTGAGGAACCTCCCGAAGGATGCGCCCAAAAGAAGGCAGATCGCCGATGAAGCACAGGAAGATCTTATGAAAATATTTGAGAGGTATCAGTGATAAAATGGACAGATTCATGGCCGGGGACCTGGAGGTTAGATGTGAGGTCATATACAGGAGGGTTAAGAACCCGAGGATTGAGCTGAGATTCGACAGCCTGCGTCTGATACTCCCCGCAGATTTCACCGGGGACCCCATGGAGGTTCTATCATCCAGGAGTGACTGGATCCAGAGGAAGATCCATGAGTTCCATGAGATGCTTGAGAGGGCATCTGACATGGAACTGGAGTACCGGCGGGATAAGGAACTGAGATCACTGGTCAGCGGATTCCTGGACCATTACTCTGATGTCCTGGGCGTCGAATATGGGAGGGTCCGTTTCAGGAGGATGAGGTCCCGCTGGGGTAGCTGCAGCTCCAGGGGCAATCTGAGCTTCAACACCCTCCTCTCCCATCTCCCGGACAGGATGGTGGAGTACGTGGTGCTCCATGAACTGGCCCACCTCCGGGAGATGAATCACAGCCCGAGGTTCTGGGGTATCCTCGAATCTGAGATGCCGGACTGCACCGAAAGGAGGAGGATGCTGAGGTACTACTGGGCCCGGCTTTACATGGAGGGCCTTGTCGATTAGCAGGTCACATGTATTATGGCCGCAACCCTCCTACCGGCACTCCTCTCCTCATTGTACCTCTTTATGGCCTCACAGGTGGGAAGAACTGTTGCATCTGATCTGAACCCGGTTTCAAGGGCTCCATGGACCCCTGAGCCTATGATTATGGATTCAGGTTTCTCTTCCAGGAGTTCCTCAAGTTCCTCCTCTGCCATGACATGGGATGTCCCGTATTTCCTCCTTGATATCTCCTTCCTCCTTGGTGTCACACTCCCATCAACGTGCACCACGATGTCTGATCTGTATTCACGTCCCCTGTAGGTCACGGAGCCGAATCTGCAGTCTGAGAACATGGTTTCCCTTCCAGCTTATCTGAGTCCCCTAACCTGGAATATGACTGTGCCGCCATCTGTGTAGGGTTCGCCAGGGTCCACGCACTGCATGTAGGCGTGCTCCTCGTCGCCGTCCACTGTGAGTCCAAGTTCCACAGGACACCAGTTCCTCTCAAGGATTGTGGTGTAGTGCAGGATCGTGGATAGGGCGTGTGTGCAGAGGGCGTCTGTCCTTTCAAGGTCTATCTCATGGTCGTCAACTGTTATCCGGTCCCCCTCCCGGTGCACCGGGCACTTACCCCTTATCTCATGCACGCGTATCTCAAGCACATCCATCACCTTTCATGAATATAAATGACAAAACTTAAATAGGTTTTGAATATATATTCAATTGGTGTCTTTATGGAACTCACAAGGAGCATGGAAAACTACCTCGAGACATTATACAGGTTAAGTAGTCACGGGATCGTTAAAACCTCTGACCTGTCATCAAGGATGAACGTCAGACCAGCCAGTGTAACCCAGATGCTCAAGAGACTCCATGAAATGGGCCTTGTCATCTACCACCCATACCTGGGGGCTGAACTCACAGATGAGGGAAGGGAGATTGCAGAGATGGTTCTAAGGAGGCACATGATCCTGGAGTGCTTCTTCCACAACGTCCTTGGAATGGACCTCGACTCATCCTATGAGGAGGCCTCCCGCATGAAGCACGAGCTCTTCAGGGAAACAGAGCTGGCACTCATGAGGTACCTGAGGAACCCGGCAAGGTGCCCCCACGGCATACCCATACCCTGAAGGTATTTAAGGGATGATGTCAGCTTAAGGAACATGAAGACAGGAGCAGACAGATTTCTTGAGGAACTACCTGAAGTTGCGGAATCATTCAAAAACTTCAGGGAAGCAGTTAGATCTGAGGGTAAACTCACGGAGAGGGAGAAACTTCTCATATCAGTGGCATGTTCGGTTGCAGTCAGGTGTGATGCATGCACACGGAGACACGCAGAGGAGGCCCTTGAGGCAGGTATAACAGAGGGGGAACTGGCAGAGGCCGCGGCGGTGGCGGCACTGATAAGGGCCGGCTCTGCAATGAACACGGCCTCAGCCATATTCAGGGACTGATTCCCGAATTCTATTCCAGGTCAATCTTCAGGACGAACTTCAGCACAAATTTGAGGCCATGAAGGAATACGGCAACCGCAAGGACGACCATTGCAACAAGGAGGGCGAACCTGACAGAGTAGAACACATAGAGGTTCCTGAAGGTGAAGGGGAATACACTGTAAAGGGATGAGACCATAAGGTACCCCAGTGCACTCAGGATGATCTGCATGAACGTCCAGAACCACTGCCTCCTGTAGATGAGGAAACAGGCATTCGCAGCCAGATTGGCTCCTATCACAGCATTTAATAATGGTATAAGGTCCCTGAAGGAATCTGCAATGAAGGAGATATCCCAGTTCATCACACTGTTTATGATGTAGATGAGGACGAGGTTGGCTACAATGCCAGCCACGAACTCAGAGTTTCTAAATTCCTTATCCCCCAGGAATTCCACCAGAGCTTTATTCTTCATTTTCACTCCCCATAGATGAATGTACCGGTGTAGGTGTAGTTTTTAAGCTCATCCACCCCGTCAAGGATTCTGAATTCAGACCGGTACCCGTGGTATTCAAGTGAGATCCTGAGGTGTGCAAGGGCTATCCCCATATCTATGGGGTTCCACCTCCCCACAAGGCGCCTCTTGAGGGGGCTCTGCACCTGGCAGTAGGCATGGATCTTTCCATTTCCACCGGTGAAGTACCATGGCTGGTTGTTAACAGCTGAGGGTGCAAGTCTCACAGCCTCGAGGACATCATCCAGCCCCTCTATGTCCGTTATCTTACTGAGGGGCTTCCTCCTGAACTCGGAGTGCTCCCTGTGGACGGGTTCAGCTGCAGCACCAAAGGCCAGGAGTATGACAAAATCAAGTTCAGACTTCACATGACCCCTTGGCTTCGGGATCCCCTGCCAGCAGCTCCCGAGGCCCATGCCTGAGATTCTGAGGTCCATCTGCTGGAGCATGAATCCCACATTCACCTTCCCCACATAGCCATCTGAGAAGGCTGCTATATAGTGGGGGGCCGGCCGCTGCATCCGGGTCCTCACATCATCCCTCTCCAGGAGCATGAATTCGGTATCAAAATCCTCCAGGAGGGGTTCAATTTTCTCAAGGCGGTCCTCAATTTCCCTGAGTTCATCCTCTGATGCGGGGCCCCTGTACTTTCTAGTGGACTTTCTTCTGAAAATGAATGGATAGAGTTCTTTCATAACAGTATATCCTATGTTTCATAATATATTTAAAGTGCCCTGAATTTTCTTCAATCCATGGAGTGATCCGGACAAATTAAAGCGTCCTTATGTTGAACCTTGCGTCTCCGATCCTTCCATGGAAGTACTTCAGGTCACCCTCCGGTAGGTGCCATGTTGCGGTGCACTCCGTGGGATAGATAAAACCCCCGGTATCCCTGTATGATAGCACCTCAACACTCCAGGGGTGCTGCTCCATGTTGAACTCTGCACAGTACCTGTCCTCTGTATAGAATTTCAGGAACCTTCCATGCTCATCGAAGGTGAACAGACCACTGGCAGTGATGCCATGGTCCCTGATTCTACCCTCAACCCTTTCATCATCCAGCTGTGACCATTCCGTACACTCTGCAAGGAAGAGGGACGGTAGAAATGGGGCCTCTGAGAGTAGAGTTACAAGGGCCGACACGTCCATAGGATCTCCACGCTCCTCTGCGACCTTCAGAAATTTCAGGGCCCTGATGGTCATTTCTCCATGGCCTCCGGAATACGTGTCAAGGCCCTCAAGGGGTATTCCTAAAAAACGGCCCTTTATGTAAACGCTCCTGAAGGGTGCTGGAGTGTTGATCTGGGTCATGTCCACATTCATCCAGCGGGGTCCTCTCCTTATTTTTGAGTCAGCCCACCTGATCAGGAGGTTTTGAGGGTCATGGGGGAGACCGGAGGATTCAAGGTATCCTGCAAGTAACCCTGGCAGTTCCCTCTCATTCAGATTATGAACCTTTCTGAGTTCTTCTCTAACTTCCATTTCAAATCTTTTTCTTAGCATCTGATCATCTCGCACGGTATTCCATATAGCGCTGCTTTGAGGCTTCCTCAAGCTTTGAAAATACGTTAAACAGGATTTTGACCTCTTCATCGTCAAGTGAATCGAAGAGGGATTTCAGGGTGGCGGCGTCTCTCTCATCTCTGCCAGCCCAGAACTCATGGAACCTCCCTGTTGGCTCGAGGCGCAGCATCCTCCTGTTTTCAGGGTCCTGTTTTATTCTCAGGAGTCCCTTATCCTCAAGGCGAACTGCAAGTTGCTTGACGTTCTGGTGGGTGCTGCTCATGGCATCAGCCATCTCCTGCATTGAGGGGGGCCTTTCAAAGACGTTTCCAAGGATCACCATGAAGAGCCACTGCTTTGCTGTTATGCCATCTTCGCGGAACTCGCGGCTCACTATGTAGCTCCAGCGCTGCTCGATGAGGAAGAGGGCTACCAGTATGTACCTCTCCATGGACTCCCTTGTCTCCCGGTGTTCATCCCGTATTGCCTGCATATCCTTCATCCAGTGTCAACCTCCCTGATGTGATTGCCATTCCCCGGTAGAAAATCCCGGTGACGCCAGGCCTGTGAAGGTGAGGACCATAAAGAAGCCAGCCTGCCCCCAGCTGAATGGGACCCCCTCCATGGCCATGAAGGCACCATTGAGAGTATGGCTGTTCCCAGTAATGATACCTTGACAAGAAATACCGGTGCAAGGACGTAGCCCCACACTTCTCTCTTCAGGAGGAAGTATGATGTGAGGAGGGCCGCTGGAACCACGACGCCGAGGTCGAGTGCCTGTATGACGAGGGTTGTGTAGCCCTCAAGGCCCCGGGGCCATGCCGGTTATCAGGGAATCTGTGATCATCTTGATCCACATGGCTGCCAGCATTAATCCGGTGAGGGTGAGGTAGATGGCTGTGAAGCCTGATTTTTTATCATCAACATTAACCCTGTAGGTGGTTGTGAACAGCTCTCCCATGAGGCCGTAGAGTGATAAGGCAAGTATGCCCACATACAGGAGGAAGAGACTGTTGTAGGATGCGAGGAAGGCCATGGAGGCATAGGTGTAGGTGAAGTAGAACATTCCACCCATCCACAGCAGCCTGGCTTTGGCCGAGGAACGGCTAAGGTATGCTGAAATGATTATGAGGGGGATCCCTGTGGTGAGTGTCACGAGGTCCTGGCCCATCATCTGTGCAGTTGCTGATAATGAGTCGTTGATGTATGTGTTCTGGTCCAGGAGGCCAGATAGTGTTGCAAAGAGCCCCATAAGTGTTATGAGGGCTGTTAGTGTATGGATCTTATTTATTTTCATCTTCTCAAAAACTCCTATGGTAATATATTACATATTTAGGTAATATATTACATTCTTCCTATATAAATGTTTCCGGTTGTGTTTAAGTTAATGGGCATCACAATTTTCTATAGGATAACTTAAGGTTCTGACATGGAACCTGAACCTGGGGGTGATTGAATGGAACTTAAGGTTCTGACATGGAACCTGAACCGGGCATCCTACAGGCGGAGGAAACTCTGGAGTTATATGGGGGAACTGGAATTTGATGCAGGATTTTTCCAGGAGGTCTACATGATACCCAATGAGGTAAGGTGGAATTACCATACCTTCCGCGGGGAGATGAACACATTACTTCTTCATAAGGATCTCATGCTGGATTCCATGAAAAGGAACTACCTTGAAATCTCAGACAACCACTGTATAGAAGATTTTTATGTTTCCTGCAGAATAGAAATCGGAGGAAATAGTCTTTCCCTCTTTAGCATATACAATTACATTGGGCCAGCAGATAGTGACTTTTCTGAGTTCCTTGACCTCCTCTATAACTACATTGAGGAGGGAGAGGACCTGATCATAATTGGCGGTGATTTCAACATCAATAAAAACTTCAGCCCATCCCTGAGGAGGTTAGCACTCCTTGCTGAGGAGATGACCGGAAGACTCTCTGAACTTGGATTCAGGGATGTTCTCAGGGAGGAGGAAGATCCATTCACATTCATGACACCTAACGGGGGGAAATACCAGATTGATTACCTCTTTGTCCCGGAAGGAGTGAAGATCCTTGACGTCTGGCACCCCCCGGCAGGTGAAATCATAGAGACCAGGCCAAGGTTATCTGATCATATACCCCTCATGGTAACGCTGGAGATCTAGCCCCTGTGATTAATTTATTAACTATAATTATTACATACAGGTGCGTTGAATGGCACTAAATGGCCTCTTCAGTTGATTGATCGATTCAGAATTTTTCTGAAACGTTTAAAGGGCTTTAACCTTGCCGTTATATTTATAAAAATTTTTAATTTCTTGAGTTACATACATCGGTAATACATAAATGCAGATAAAATATTCATTAATTATGCAATAACGCGTGATGAATGTATTAAATTTTCATATAATTATTACTTAATTTTTATTAGAGCAAGAATATGTAATAAAAAAATTAATAAAAAGTCTTAAATAATCTTCATACCATATCCACAATTGTAAAAACTATAAAGGAGGTGAAAATGATTAGAAAACGAAGTGTTACTCTACTGATAACAGTGGTTTTCGTTTTCATGCTACAGGGATCAAGCATGGCTGCAGAGATTGATGGAGGTGAAGGAGGAACCCCATTCAACATCACAGACAGCGAGGGGAGATTCGCATTTGAAAATGTGACTGGCGACAGTCATGTTGTCTGGGTTGATGGCCGGACACTACCTGAAAGGCACAGATTCGATGACATGCTCAGGGTAACAGTGTCAGCATCATCAAATGCATCTGCAAGAAGCGGAAAAATGATTCTTGAAGCATCCCTCAGTGATTCGAAGATAACAGGGAGGCTCTATGCAGATTTAAACGACAACACCATCTTTGATGATGGAGACGAGCCACTGGCCGGTGTCAGTATCTTTGATCCGCCGGAGATACGGTTTTTAATAATATCCTGGCCAACAGAGGCAGGGCAGCTCATCCAGCCAGTGAAAAACATAATGCAGAAGCACCCTGAGATAACCATAAAGGTGAGAAACACTGACCAGACGAGGATGAACCTCACAGAGACAGAACAGCTCATAGAATGGGCTGATATAGTCTACATAAGCAACGTACAGACAACAAACGGTCCAAGCGGTCCTGTACCTGACCTGCTGATGTCAATGAAGAGTCAGGGAAAACTTAATGGTAAGGTGATAGCGGCCTACCCCAATCCATATCACTGTTTTCCGGTTACAAGGCTCACAAACATAAACAATACGAGGTTCGTTGATGCCAATGGCACGGAACTAACAGACAGTCAGCTCCAGGCAATCTTTGATTCAGTTTCAAGGGCAGTGCCACCAAAGACACCGCTAATGGTGCTGAGGGAGCTGCAGCAGCAGTACCCTGCAATGGCATCCTACCTTAAATTCCAGGAATACAAGACATCAGACACAGCATCACCTGAGAACAGGGAGCAGGGTCTCATGTACCTCCTGGCACTGGCATTCCCTGGAAGAGGCTACAACTTCACAGAACCGGTAATAGTTCCGAAGTATGCCCTCTACCGCAACGGCAGACTTTACTACAACTTCACAGACTATGAGCAGTTCTTAACGCCTGGAAGACCCACGGTGGGTATAACCTCATGGATGGCACTCACATGGGAGCGCGGTGACCTCCTCATGCTCGACAGACTCATCAGTGAAATGGAGTCAAGGGGCATAAATGTCATAGCAACTATAGCTCAGGGTAACCCTGTTGACGGAACACCGGTCATAAATGCAATGAGGAGCTACTTCTTTGACTCTCAAAACAGGACAAGGATTCAGGGGCTCATAACGCTCCAGTCATTTAAGATTGGAGGCGCCACCGCTGCAATCGCTGAAAGGATGATTATGGACAACAATATACTGGTCTTCAGATCACTTGTGGTCTCCGACAGTGAGGAAACATGGTACATCTCAGATTCAGGGATGGACTTTACAAGCATAACAAGCCAGATCGTGCTCCCGGAGTTCCAGGGCCAGATACTCACAATGGTAACAGCATCGACCCGTAAGACCATAGATACCGTAACCGGTCTGGAGGTTGAATGCTATCAGCCCATTGATGAGCGCGTAGAAACCTTTGCAGACAGGGTATACTCCTGGCTGAGGTTAAGGTTCCTCTCAAATGCAGATAAGAAGGTTGCCCTAATCTACTACAACTATCCACCAGGGAAGCAGAACCTTGCAGGTGCAAGTTACCTGGATGGTCCCTCATCAATACTTGAGATACTGGGCCTTCTGCAGGAAAACAACTACACCGTCAGAGGAGCACCTTCATGTGTTGATGATCTCCTCACAGAGATGATGGCGAGGGGACTCAACATTGCAAACTGGGCTCCCGGTGAACTTGAGAGGCTTGCAAATTCAACCATACTATGGGACGTAGAGAGGTACATGGAATGGTACAGCAGACTACCTGAGCTTGCAAGGAGAGAAATCGAGGAGGGACCCTTCGGCTACATCGAAGCACTCTTCAGGTACTCCACTGAAAACCCGAAACTCCTCGAAACACTGGACAGGTGGCAGAGTTCACTGATAACAACGATAGATGACATGCAGATCAGCAACGGATCAGAGGCAAAGAACCAGGTTAACAGGGCCTACAATGCCCTCAAGAATATTTACAGTGGACTGAATCAGTGGGATGTTTTCTACAGTGCAAAATCAGCATTCCTGGCCCTCAGGGTCCCGGGACTCTGTGGATGGGGAGCACCACCAGGAAACATAATGACGGTTGAGAGGAACGGTAAGAGGTACCTTGTTATACCTGGCATGTTCTATGGAAACGTCTTTGTGGGTCCTCAGCCACAGCGAGGATGGGAAGGCGACGTGGATAAACTCTACCACAGCCAGATAGTGCCACCCCACCACCAGTACCTTGCCTTCTATGCATACCTTCAGACAGAGTTCGGCGCAGATGCAATGATACACCTCGGACGGCATGGCACCTATGAGTGGCTCCCAAGGAAGGAATCAGCACTATCCGGTGCAGATTACCCTGACATATGCCTTGGAGGCATTCCAAGCATCTACATCTACATCATGGATGGTGTCGGGGAGGTCATACACGCCAAGAGAAGGGGTCTTGCTGTGAGCATAAGCCACCTGACACCACCACTCGAGGCAACAGAAATCTACGGGGACATTGCCTCACTCAAGACGCTCATAGACCAGTACCATGCAGCTCCAGGCAACAGGTCAGAGGAGATAAGGCTCATAAGGGAGAAGGCAGTCCAGCTCCACCTTGATACCATCATTGACCTCAACCTTGACCCGGATGAACTGGTTGATAGAATCGACGACTACATAAGGGAACTTGAGGGCACAATGATGCCACTTGGTCTCTACGTATTTGGAAGGGACCTGAACCAGACACAGCTTACCATCATGGTAAAATCAATGGCCAGTGTTCCAAGGATAAGCGCCGGTAACAACACCTTCCTCTCGGTGACACAGGCACTCTCAGGAATAAACAGGACCGTGGAAGATCTTATACTAGAATTTTACAGTGGAAAGTCACTTCAGACCCTCATGGCGGAGCTCCAGGCAGTTCTCGGAAGAAACCTCACAGCAACAGAGATAACAGCCCTGAATATGACCCTCAATGATGTCCTGAACATCAAGGGCTCAGGGGCAAGGGAGAGGCAGATGCTCCTTCAGGCCCTTGCAGGTGGCTACATACCACCCATAGCTGGGGGAGACCCAATCAGGAACCCAGCAGCGGTTCCAACGGGAGGAAACCTCTACGGTGAGGATCCTTCACTTCTTCCAACACAGGCCGCATGGATAAGGGGCTCCATGCTTGCTGATGAGGCGCTCAGAGCATACAATGCAACACCCGAACAGCTCGGTGTTGTCATATGGGCGACTGAGACACAGAACGATAAGGGTGCTACGGTTGCCTTCATCCTGAGGCTCATGGGACTCGAACCAATCTATGGCTTCGGAGGTTCAGTCATGGGTGTGAGGGCAACACCACTGACAGTCCTCAACAGGTCAAGGGTCGATGTCCTCATGACCACATCAGGGATATTCAGGGAAACCTTCCCGCTGCTGGGAGTCCTCCTGGACAGGGCATCAAGGGTGGCGCTGGCAGCATCATTCAATACCCTGATGGCTGCCATAAACCAGGAATCAGCAGAGAACAGGACCATGCTCCTCGCAGCACTCAACGCCTCGGTCTCAAGTATACAGAAGGCAGGTTTGTTCATACCGGGAAGTGATCCCCTTGACAGGAACCCCATTGCAAGGCACTGGCTATATGATGTTAAGGAGCTCATTAAACTCGGCATGAAACCAGAGGATGCAGGAATTGCAGCCATATCCAGGCTCTTTGGGCCATCACTGGGTAACTACGGTACAAGGCTTCCTGAGGCAGTCCAGCAGGACTGGACCTGGGAGGAAAGGACAGAGCTTGGAAGACTGTACATTGACAGCATGAAGTATGCCCTCAGTGAGGATGGCTGGGGAGTGAGCCTTGAGGAGGTCCTCACTATGAGACTCAGGGACGTTGAGGGTGTGTACCACTCAAGATCAACCAACCTCTACGGGGTCGTGGACGTGGACCATAACTTTGAGTTCCTGGGTGGCTTCAGGCTTGCAGTTGAGGCGGCAGGCGGCAGGGTCCCTGGTATGTACATAATAAACCAGGTGAATCCCTCAAATGCCAGAATAGAGACACTGAACCAGTTCCTCTACAGGGAGCTCCAGTCACGCTACTACAACCCAAGATGGATACAGGCAATGATGCAGAGTGGATACGCAGGTGCAAGGGAGATCTCAAACAACTTCGTGGCCAACCTCTGGGGCTGGAATGTAATGAGCCCCGAGACAATCTCGGACTGGATGTGGGAGGAGACAGTGGACATATACATAAGGGATAGATATGGACTTGGAGTTAAGGACTGGTTATCCCAGGGTAGGAACAGCTATGCAATGATAAGCATGACAGGGACGATGCTCACAGCGATACACCGAGGATACTGGAACCCCGATGATGCCACAAAGCGTCTCATAGCCACCACGTGGGCCCAGGCAATAGCAGAGAATGGTGTGGCATGCTGTGACTGCAGTTGCGGCAACATCGCCATGATGGAATGGGCCATGCAGTACCTGAACCCGGACCTTCTCTCAAGGGTCAGGGAGAAGCTTTACGCTGCCACAAAGAGCTCAGCATTCGCACCATCCTCCGATGGAGGATCCACACCCACAGCACCATCAAATCCAGGACAGCCACAGGCACCGGGTACATCAGCAGACAACGGGGAGCCACATCACGAGGAATCACAGGATTCAGATGTTTCAACATCAGCACCTGGAGTGGAGGCAGCAACTCATTCCTCAGCGGGCGAAAACCAGGGTAAGGCCTATGAGGTCAGCAGCGCCTCAGGTTCAGCTAACCCGGAGACCGGGCTACCTGTCTATGCCATAGTTGGTATAGTGGCGATAGTGGGCCTTCTAGGTCTGGGGTACTTCTTTGGACCTGGAAGAACAGATTAATTTCAATTTTTTTATTTTTCAGGAAATACGTGAGGATATCCATTATAACTGCGGGGGTCCTCAGCTGCCATGTAAAACAGTACTGTTTTCATGAGGTCCATTAAGAAAGATTTATATATGGACCTGTGGAATATACGATATGCAAAAAATTACATTTCGAGGTTGGTCTATGATAGTCATCAATAGGGAGAAATGTAGCGGTGTTGAAAACTGCGCGGGAAAAGGCCTCTGCATTCTCATCTGTGAAAAGGATGCAATAATTGAGGACAACGGGTTTCCCCTTGTGATAAATGATAAATGTGATAATTGTAGGCTTTGCATCTCTAACTGTCCAAACGGCGCTATTTCTGAGGTAGATACTGATGTTGGTTAATGAAAGGATGGGTTCTGAAAGGAGGACATTGAATTACAATCCGGATCTATGCACGGGTTGTGGGTTATGTTCAGAGACATGCCCTGTGAACGCTATAGATAGAGCTCCTCTTCTCCCAATAGCGAGGGGTTTAATCAAAATGAACAGAGTGTCCTTCAACAAGGAGAAGTGTGTTCTATGTGGGTTATGTGCTTCAGTATGCATCTTCGGAGCCATAGATCTCCAGAAGGATGGTAAAAGCATAAGGGGCGCCGATGAATATCCGTTCTGGGACTTTAAACTTGAAATTGATGACGAAAAATGCTTTTTATGCGGTAATTGCGCCGATGCATGTCCAAGGAATGCACTCTTAACCATCAGGGATCTTCCTGAACGTAAATCCCTTGTAAAAGGGGAGATAAATGTATCAATGGAAAAATGCATCTATTGTGGTGAATGTGCAGCTATGTGTCCTGCATCAGCCATTGAAATAAGCTGGAGAGACCCGGATTCATCAAATATGGCGATAGCCGATGGAATCCGGGTGGATGAGGATAAATGTCTCTACTGTGGCATATGCAAAAGGATATGTCCTGTTGGCGCCATCCGTATGAGCTGTCTGACATGCATGTATAATGAGGAACTGAAGGCCACTGTTGAGGGTGCTGTCATAACAATTGATGAAAGATGTGCTCACTGTGGTTGGTGTATGGAAATATGCCCGGCAAATGCGATCACCGTTAAAAAACCCATCAGAGGAACCATAAGCCAGGCAGATGAGCGATGCAGGGGTGAGTCATGCCACGCGTGTGTGGATGTTTGTCCCTGTAATGCAATCAGTATAATAAATGGTACTGCCCGGATCGATGAGAAATTCTGCGTATTCTGCGGAGCATGCTCCAGTGTCTGTCCCGATGGACTCCTCTCTATTGAAAGGTCTGAACTAAGGATCAGGAATCTAAAGTCAGTGGCATGGGAACACATCATAAAGACGGCACTCCAGAAATAAATGCCCGAAATTGCCATTATACTGGTGCTATTATGATACTTGATGATATACTGGATGAGATTGAGAACATGCCTGAAATCAGAGTAAGGGATGTGGCCATAGGCAGATCATGGACGGCTGTTTGGAGCAGCTCCTGCGGTATAGCCAGTAATAATGGATTCATCAGAGATTTTGAAATTCCAGAGATGACTCATGAATTACTTGAACTTTCAAGGTCATGGGACCCATTTTATTCCAGCCTGGGAATTGCTACTGTTAACTCAGTGATCGAGGGAGGTGGTAAACGATGCAATGCATTTGATATACTGATGGAGGAATGCCGAAATCGAAAAATCGCTATGGTGGGTGAATTCCCACGCCGCTACACTGACAGGATAAGGACGGTTTCGGACGAGTTCTATATTCTGGAGATCAATCCATTTAAGGTCAATCCTAAAAGGGGTGTTTTTCCTGAAACAGCGGCTGAACAGATTATCCCCCGGGTTGATGTACTTGCAGTGACTGGCAGCACACTGGTCAATCACAGCACAGAACGTTACCTTGCACTGGCAGAACTTGATGCTTTTGTGGCTATCATAGGACCCACAACGCCAATGACAGATGTTTTTTTTGAATACGGGGTTGATATGATTGCAGGGGTTGAAATAACTGATCCTGTTAATATTCTAAAGAAAATAAGGTTCAATGAGGGCATGTTACATGAAAAAGATGGAGGAATAATCTACAGGGTAATGGAGGCCTGATCATGGATAAGAAGATAATGGCGTTTGTAATAGGGTTGCTGATCCTTTCAGCGGTTACAGGAGCGTATCTTATCACAGGAAATTCAAAGACTATGAAGGGATCAGAGATCACAGTCCTTGCAGGGGCAGGGCTCATGAAACCAATGAATGAGATAATAACTAATTTTGAGAAAAAGACAGGAAAAAAGGTTAATGTTCAGTATGGGGGTTCAGGAGAACTTCTTGCAACACTGATGACATCAAAAAAGGGCGATGTACTCATAACAGGCGAATATACGACAATGGACAAGGCAAAAGAAAAGGGTTACATAATCAATGATACCATTGTGAATGTGACCTCACATAAACCCGTCATAGCCGTTAAAAGGGGAAATCCGAAGAACATAACCTCCCTTAAAGATCTGGGTAAAGAAAACGTGAGAGTTGCGATAGGAGATCCCAAGGCATGCGCGATAGGCAAAGTCGCCCAGAAAATGCTTGATAAAGAGGGCGTAAATATAAATGAAAATTTAGTTGCGAAGACTCCGACAGTTAATCAGCTCTTAACATACATCCTCTCAGGACAGGTAGATGCAGTTATAATATGGGAGGACATGTTGACATGGAACAACAGTAAATCAAAGCTGGAAATGATTGAAATCGAGGGAGCAAAGAACCAGACAATACCCGCAGCGGTCACTTCAATTTCAGGAAACGTTGAAACATCAAAAGAATTCGTTGAATACATTAAATCAGATGAGGCCAGGGTTATATGGGAAAAATGGGGGTTCAAAGTCATTTTCTGATTTAAACCAGGATCTGATACCATGATACATGAGTTTATCAGGGATAAAATGAACTATCTGATACATTCGTCAGCCATGGAGTCCACATATGTCGAGATCTCTGTGAAGAACCCTCTCCTTGATACATCAACCATCAAGGATTATCCTCTTGTTGAGGGGAGAGAGGTCATGCTCAGAGCGACTCTTGAAGATGGTACTGTAGGGGAGTGCTTCACAGCTACTCCCACTCATTTCAGAGGAACCCTCGGGGAACTTTTAGTAAAAGGGAAACAATCGTGTTTGATAGCTACTTTCAATGCACTCATGAGGAAGAAAGGGTTTCATTGATAGGACAGTTCACTGCACTGGAAACGCTCCTGAAAGGTGTGCTGAATTACTTTCAGATTACCTTGAATTGCTGGGATATGACAGAGTTGCTTTGCTTGGGTTTCAACCGGCGTTTGTAAGGAAACTTCACGAGACATTTGGAGACAGATTGCGGGTTACAGATCTGAATCCTGGAAATAAGGGCAAAAAATATGGTGTAGATGTATTTGATGCAAAAAAATGCAATAAGAAGATAATTCAGAATTCTGATGTTTTAGTGGTAACCGGTTCTACTGTAGCTAACGGTACATTTGAAGATATCATGGCCATGGCATCAGATAAAAGAGTAATATTTTATGGAACAACGATAGCAGGGTTAGCAGCACTGATGGGGGTTGAACGGTTTTGTCCATTGAGCGAGTGAGTATTTTCAGAGGTACTTGCAGATTCTTTGCGGTCATCTTTGTGGCCGCATTTTTTATAATATGTATTTCACTCTGGACAGTATCCTCTCCGCAATCCATCCTGGATTCATTCAGAAGTGCTGATATGATCCACTCAGTGAAATTATCTCTTTTAACATCCACTATAACAACACTGATTGTGATGTTATCTGCGCTGCTCATTGCTTATTCACTATCAGAGGACTCCTTCAGAGGGAAATCCATTGTTAAAACAGTGCTGGATATTCCTATAGCATTACCTGAAATTCTTATAGGTATAATGCTTCTCATATTTCTTGGAAACACCCCTCTAAATTATATGATGGATGGACTCGGTATTCAGATAGTCTTCACGGATCTTGGAGTCATCTGTGCACAGTTCTTTGTCTCTTTACCGTATACGGTCAGAATATGTTACTCAACATTCTGTAACATCGATAGGAGACTCAAATTTGTTTCCCGTTCCCTTGGATATACAGAATTTGAGACGTTCAGAAATATCATGATCCCTTTATCCAGGGATGGAATATTAGCTGCAACAATAATTACCTTTTCAAGGTGCATAGGCTGCTTTGGAGCGGTACTGATAGTTGCCGGAGGTACCTATCAGAAAACAGATACTCTCCCTATATCTCTGTATCTTAATTTATCCTATGGAAACGTGGAGATGGCTGTGGCATCCGGTATCTTCCTTATGATAATTTCATTCATAACAATATTTTTCCTTGAAAAAATGGGGGCTTATGGGAATGAGTTTTCTGGATATAGATAATTTAGAAATCGACCTTGGCGAATTTGTAGTCAGGGTAGATGAACTCCACCTTTCGAGGGGAGATTATCTTGTTATAATCGGCCCGACTGGTAGTGGTAAGTCTATCTTTCTTGAGACCATCATGGGATTCTTTGAACCGATTTCGGGGACGATATCTCTTGATGGGGCGGATCTAACCACCCTCCCACCTGAGGAACGTGATGTTAGCATAGTATATCAGGACCACTGTCTCTTCCCTCACATGACCGTGGAGGAGAATATAGCCTACGGCCTTCGTAAGCAGACAGAGATGAAGGAAAATATTCACAGACAAGTCCATGAAATCGCAGCTATGATGGGTATAGATCACGTACTGAATAGATACCCTGGAACCCTCAGTGGAGGTGAGCTCCAGAGGGCATCGATAGCAAGGGCAATCATAGTGAATCCCCGATTGCTATTGATGGATGAACCATTCAGTGCCCTTGACCAGAGAACAAAGATATCCCTAAGAAAACTTATCGCAGATATCAGGGATAATTTTGAAACCACTGTGATCCATGTTACACATGACCTTGATGATATATGGTGGCTTTCAAATAAGGTGGCGGTGATGAATCATGGAAAAATCATTCAGATGGGTAAAAAGGAGGAAGTCATCAATAAACCATCGCCCTACTTTGTTGCAGATTTTCTGGGTGCTAATATACTTGAAGGGACTGTTAAAGGCCAGGTGAATGGGCTCACCTCTGTAAATGTTAATTCAAATATCTTCAGGACAGTTGACTGCGGGGAGGGGTCTGTGATACTTTCCATCAGACCAGAAAATATAATGATAGCAGCTGATCCGTTTATGGCATCTGCACAGAATATCTTCAAGGGTACAGTTGAAGACATTATAGAAACTTCAAGGATTGTTTATGTAAACTTGAGGATAGGGGATATAGTTCTGACCTCGGCTGTAACTCCAGGCGCAGTCACTGAGCTTGGTATAAGAACGGGCGAAGAGTTTCAAGTTCTGATTAAAGCCACGAATGTCCGTATCATAGGAGAAAAAAATAAAAATGGTTAGCAGATATTTATTCGCCTTTAATTGATTTAACCCTCTCAAGGATCTGTCTAAGAGTATGTTCGTTGCTCTCTGTTTCAGGGAATGGTGATGTTGTGAATGCCTTATGGTGGATGGGAACATTGTCAAAGCGGTAGAAGGTGCCGCTGGACTCCATAGCATCAATAACTCCAGGGATCACAACATCGGATACAAGTGTTGTTGGACATGGGGCAATATCTATGCATATTACAGGAATCTCTTTCATATACTCAACGCATTCTTTGGGGAGGTGAGCTCCAAGATCTGAACATATAACGAGGACTGCATCGGATTCTTTTCTCTGGAGAAGATCGACTATAGTTGTTTCTCCGGGGTTGTAGCGTGGATAACCCCTTGTAAAATCAACACCAAAGGGGAAACCATATTCCCATGAAGCCACCTGATTAAATCCTGCGACATTACAATGACCTCTTATGGCTCCTATTGTAAATTTGGTGTGTTCATTAAGTGCAGCTACCAGTTTGAGAACCATCTCAACGTTTCTATGCTTACCTTCTGATGATGCAAGTCCAAGACCCCCATAGATGGCTCCAAACTGCGCATTCAGCATTATGTCTGCGACTTCCTTTATGGTTTCAACTGATATCCCGGTTATACTCTCAATACTCCTGTGCGGTTCATTGCCCCTTATAACTGTAAGCAGTGCTGAAAAGAGTTCATAATCTGAGTTTGGTTTCAGCTGCAGATGGATATCGGAGGCTTTAGTTGTTGCTGTTTCACGGGGATCCACGGAGATGACAGTCCTATCTTTTTTACCACGTTCTCTGAAAAATCCGCGCATGAATATGCTGTAACGTGACATGTGGCGAGGCATGGAGTCCATAACATTTGTACCCCAATAAATGATGACGTCAGCTCTATTCTTTATCTCACCTGCCGTAGCAGCGCTCTGTCCAGCTTCCTGGATTCCCATTAATGTGGGGCCATGACATATGGTTGCATTTGAATCCACCATGGCATTTAGATACTCACCAAGTTCAAGACCTGCAGCCATGGCTTCAGTTGACATCTCACTACCCATGAATAGGGTTGGTCTTTTTGACTCTGTAAGTATCTCTGCTGCAGCGTCAAGGGCTTCATCCCATTCTGCGGATCTGAAACCACTTTCAGTTTTAATCTGGGGTCTAAGTATTCTGTGGGAGCTGACCATCTCCTGAAACTTTGCATTCCCCATCCTGCAAGCATTCCTTGTTTTTATTGTTTTCCCATCATAGAGAACCTCTATGTCATCACAAGACCCTCCGCAGACGGGACATGTCACATTTTTATAGACGCTCATTTTCCCACCCCGTATTCCTCTACAAGTTCCTCGGCACTCAGGATCCTTTCACCTTGTGAAGCCTTTCTAAGATAAACCGGCACTCCTTTATACATTGGGGAACCGGTTGACTCGGTATACGGTGGCGTTAGCACATTGGCCCATATACCTCTGGGTATGAATATTGTTCCCATCTGGATTCCAGGGTCCTCAACAGCTCTCAGAACAACTTCATTTCCATGTGAGGATACTACAACATTTTCGGGTTCACCTAGGAGCTTATAGTCTTCAGGACTAATACAGCAGCGTGCACATTCATCTATATAATCATCTGTGAGTTTATTGCCTCCCTTTATTATCTGACCTTCACGTATTGTACTTCCACTGTTGTAGATTACTTTAATTCCCTTTTTTGTGATGACTCTCCCTTCATCGGTCTCATTCTCTAGAATGTGAAGGTTCTTATTATAATTGATGTATAGATTACCCTCCGGATTTTTTTCGGATAGATCTCCTTTGAATAGGATCATAAGGGATCCATCTTCTTTGAATGTTGAGATCTCCTTGAATCCCGGGAGGAGAGAGGAGATTCGGCCATGAATTTTGATGATACCTGATACCATCTCTGCCCCGGGGGCCCTTCCAGCATCCCCGCGTACTGTTATTTCACCCCCATTCATTCGGATGCCGCAGAAATTACCTGCATCTCCACCTATATAAATTTCTCCGGCCATCATACCACCCCCAATATTGTTCCCTGCATTACCCTGTATAATGATTTTACCTCCTTTCATGCCACGCCACTCTCCCCTATATGCGCAGCCAACATAATCCCCCGCGTTTCCATTAATTTTTATGGTGCCACCATGCATTTCCATGCCGATCCATGAAGAAACATTTCCATTTACCTCTATTTCACCGCCTTTCATTTCACAGCCAAGCTGGAGTCCAACATCGCCGTTTATGATGATTTTTCCGGATTTCATCCCTGAACCGATATACTTCACCCTGCTGACATCACCATCGATCCGTATTAACTGATCTGCATGGGGTGTCTCCGCTATCTCAAAAAATTCGCCTAGGGGTCTTTTGATGTTCCCTTCGTATACCTGAAGGGAACGAATTTCATCAAGATCCAGCCCTTCAAACAGATCGGGTCTTATGGTATCTGCTTCCAGAGGTATCTGGAAATCTGATTTTGGTACCAACACAAATCCCATATTTTTTCACCTCATGTTTATCTTTTCAGACAAGCTGGACAGAGATCCAGCTCGTTTCTTTTTATGAAAGGTTCGTTGCAAAGATTACAGATTTCAATTATCTTCTTTTCTTTTTCCGGGACGATCACATCAACAAAATACCAGGAATATAGATTCTCACCGGCTCTTATGAGTTCTGGATTCACTTCTTCTGCGGATACCTTGCGGGTGTTCATGTACCATTCATGTATGATCGGGTAATTGACGGTCTTTTCAGGATCCAGTATTATTCTAAGAGCCTGGACTGTTTCTCCAGGCATACCCTTTCTGTTGATGATGACAGCCATTTTTCCAGTGTCCAGGATATTCAGTCTCCCATTTCCTATTGTTGATTTGCATATGGCCTGGAATGCGTCGGGTAAACAGTTTGTCGTTTCACATGTAACATAAATTTCTTCATCGACTTCAAAATCAAGGACCTTCCGGGCTATTAGTAACATATGAGCTCCTATGACACTGCCCGGGCTTGCGAACCCACTGAAATTTTTTATTAAATCAAGGTATTCTCTGACCTGCCCCACCTTTGATCACCACACGATATGCATATATCTGCATCTCGTTGTATATGGAAGGTACTATAAAAATTTTTTTATAGATTCTAGGAATTTAGATCGACGATAATTTCTCCGTCCCTTGTCACTCCTATCTCAAAATCGCTTTTAACAACCCTGTGAACGATCCTGTGGCTGGCCTTTTCCCTTATCAGAAATGCGAGTGTAATTGAGTCATGTATTACATGTATGCCCTCTTTATTTGATTCTTCCAATAATCTCTTTATAATTTCATCAAGGGTATCCCCGCGTCTGCAAAGTATTCTTACAGGTGATTTTAGGGATTTAACAAAATCTAGAGTGTTCCGGGATTTCTCTATGTTCTCCATGGCCTTTCTTTCTATTGCTGACACGTTCTGTCTTGTGGTCTTCAATTCCCTTGCAATCTTCTTCTGGGACCATCCCCTCTCCCTCATTTCAAGAACGGTTTTCTGTCTTTCGGTTAGGAAAGTTTTTTTACTCAGAATTATCCCTCCTGGCTCGATTATTCAAATTATAACCATTTAGGAGTATGACGTTCCCTTCTTATCAGGGCCCGTTTCTTCTCGATTTCCATGTATTCAGCCACAATTTTTGGATTTACAACAGTTTTTGAGTGATCTTCATAGGCACTCAGAAACCTTTTTATAAGGTGTTTTTTGTCATTCATGGACATCTGTGAGTTACTATCCATTATGAAGAAGCATAGTTTTCCAAGATCATTATAAGGATTCCCATAGTACATATATTCAAAATCAAGCCCAAAAATCTCTTTTTCTGTGAATATGAAGTTTTTAAGATTGCAGTCACCCTTTAAAAGGGTCTTGGACTGTTTTTTTATACTGTGAATTTCTGAGAACCACTTTCCAAGGCTTTCTGCCCATTTTGTGTCTGCCCTAGATATCAGTTCTCCGATGGTTTTTCCCTCGATGAACTCCTCAATCAGGATATTTTCGGAGACACCAAGTATTCTAGGCACTCTGACTCCTTTATCCCTCAGTAGTTTCACATTTTCTGATTCGAGGTAAGATTTTTCGCTGGTTTTGTGTACTTTGACTATGAAACTTTCTGTACCTGATTGGATTAAGTATACATGGTTTCTCTTACTTTCAAGTCTTTTAAATCCATGAATCATCATATCTGCATTTCACACCCAGTTATTCTTTTAAAACTGATCTTTCTCCTCGGCAGAGTACTGCAGTTCTGTGGATTCACATACCTATTTATATACGAATTACATAAAAATGTAACTCGATATTTATGATTTAAATGGAGGTGAAAATTGAAATGAAAAACAAACTTCTGACTCTAGTGATCCCAGTGCTAACGGTGTTTCTTTTTACCGGTATCAGCTCAGCGACACCACTGGAAGATATTACACACCACATCTCAAATGACGCGGAGACTTCCCTGAACATATCAAACGCAGATGATATGATCCTTATAACAAATGCCGGTTCAGCAAGGTATTCCAACACCACAACAGAAGACGCGATACAGACCGTGATGGAAACAGTTCCTATAAAATATTCAAAGATTTTTCAGATGAACCAGCCGGACCATGACCCAACCTTCACATTTGCCGTGAAAAACAGCAAGGGATATTATGCAAGGAAATACACAGTTCTTCAGTCAGGGGCAGTGCTAAAAACACCCGTAGTATACATAGGTCTTGACATGACTGAAAACCAGTTCCAGCAGGCAAAGGCGAATCTGGGTTATGATGTGCTGAGCCTGCTGAGTGCATGGAATGCTGGCGCACCCAGTGATCTTTTAAAGGTGGCTGCGTGGACTGGAAACGTTAGCCCTGGTCTTATAGGGGCATACTCCGCTTCAAAACAGTTCCTGGCCAACTATCCACTAACTTCAAATGCAACATCATATCATGTGATAGTCTCCACTGGGGGTGGTGATGATGACGTGCCAATGTTTTTCATGGATTCAACGCCTTTGAAGTGGGTTACAGTAGGTTCAGACACATTTTATAACTTCAAATCAGCATACACGGATGATTCCCATGAGAACATTTACATAAGATGGGATTCTCTCTCAAGGACAGGTGTGATGTTTTACTGGACCCTCTCAGATATGACATATAATGGTGGGGAGACACTTCAGGGACTTATAAAGAATGCTCAGTGTATAGGAATGCTCGCAACTAATCCATCAGCACTCTACAAGGTACTTAAAGCAACAAATATCGACTATCAGACCTTTAAAACACTATGGGATACTGGAATTGACAGCGAATACATTTCATCCATCCCGGTAACTCCAATTGAGTGGACAAGCACAGTCAGTGTCATCCCACGTGAGGAGTACAGCGCAATGTATGCCAGTGGTATTAATGCTGTCATGGTAGCCAATAGAGCCCTTCAAGCTGCTGGTTTTGAACCGCTTGACAGTGATGATCTTCTAATAACATCTGCAGGTTACTCAGAGACACAGGGAATCTCTGCTGGCGCCATTGATGGTATAATATCAGCAACAGGCATAAAATTTAAAAACATATACTCCCTCAAAAGAGGTACGTAGACACCTCTCTGGTACGTGTTCGTTAAAAAACCAGACGAAACGACAGGTCCACTCCACGCGGTTTTTGTTGATGGTAATGGAGCCATAAGACCGGTCACATATGGAGGGACACAGTTCAATGTGTTTGATATCAGCGCTGTAAACCTTGCCGGTGCTACGGGAACCGAAGGCTATCAGAAATCCCTCGCAGTCGCGTCAACCTATGGATACAGCATTCCCCAGTACGCACAGCAGGACTACTATATTGTGAGTCTGGCGAACCAGTGGGCTTATGCTATGCCCTACGAGTTCGCTCTGGCTGCCACCGGGGGTGGATGTCCAGGGTCCGGTCTGGCGCAGGGATACGTGCTTGCCAACATAATCCGATCATGGCTTCCTCTATCAGATGGACAGTACTATGCATACATCGGTGTGCCTGCTCACTGTAAGGAACAGGTGCTCATGGAGGTCCTGGGACTCTCAGCAGCGAGAGGTAACTATTTCACGACAGGAACCAGAACAGCATCAGATGCCAGTGCAGTTGGTATTGCCATAAGGTGGGATCCTGTTAAGAACACGGGAAAGGCCATACTTGTATCCTACAATAAAGATGCAGTCAACGCCATACAGCCAGCATCTAACAGTTACTACAAAACAATGTACTGGGCTCTCTGGTACATTACACAGGCATTCCCTGGTAAAGAACTCTATGGTACAGTGACGTCTGCTTATTCCATTGCAAAATCAGTAACTCTGACATCAGGAGAGTTCAGGTCATTAATTGCTGCCAGTGATCCAGTGAGCTATATTAAGGACTTTGAAGATGTTACAGCACCATCTTTAAATGTGCGAGTAGATGACTCCACACTGTACATGGATATCAATGAGGAGGGGACGATCTTTTATTCCTTTGATGGCAGAACATGGAATGTTTACAGTGCACCTGTCAAACTGGGTAAGCATGTAAAGACAGTCTATTACTATGCTGTTGATCTTGCAGGAAATGCCCATCAGGTAGGCAGTATAAGTGTTCCAGAAAACCAGGCTCAGAACACACCAGAAGTTTCCTATGGATCAGTGACAGCAGGAAAAGCTTCAGTGATTTCGTGGATCATGAAAAGAATAAGATCTGATGACTCCAGTGCTGTGGTCGAAGAGGTTACCGGTCAGGGAACATCATCACCAGTAAATCCAGCAGAGCATCCCGGCAGTGCATCATCAAGCTGGTTTATACCTGTGTATGCGGCAATTATTCTGGCTGTCGGGGGTCTGGGCATGTACCTCTTTAGGAGAAGGGCCGGCAGATCCAACGAGGCAATATGGCAACCGGGCAAATAATCCATCACCTATTTCTTTTTTTATGAACTGAATGATGCAGATGTCAGTTTTAATTTTCAGGGTCTTATGTCCGTGTGGACCTACAGCTACCTTCGTAATAGGTCACTATTACGAATATAAAAATTAATTCACAGGATGATGTGCAGTGATTGATCCTCTCTTCCTTAAAAAAGGGGCCAATGCAGAAAACTGGCCTGCAGCTATTATGGGACCCTGGCAGCATTCATTCTGATCGCAGCAGGTCCAGTTACTCTGAGAAAATAGGTCCAGCTCACACTCCAGATGCTAAGAGTTTCAGCTCCGGTGGGGTCATCGAGGCTGTTAACCGCCAGCCCATGAAGTCGCCCGCAGGTCAAGCAGGGGCCTTCTGATGAGACCTTTTATAGATGAAAGGCTTTACAGCATATTCGAGCATAAAAAAAATCGAAGTTCAGTCAGTGGCGCCCTCATAGCCATGATCTATAAAACCATTTAAATGTAAACCCAATGAGCAAAATATTTATAAAATATGCTTAATATTAATTAATATTATTGAACCATCAGGGTTTAATCTGGACTCGCCTCTGCCGTCTCTCTGATGGTATGGGGTAGGGTACTCATAAAGGTGATTGAATGGATGATGATTGCTGTGGTGGAGTCGCTGGGTGCATGCTCTGCATGGTGGGCTTATTGATTCTCCTGGCACTCCTCACATACTGACCCCGGGTGATTATATGGACTTCAGGTTCTATGGTGGAGTTGATGAGATAGGCGGTAACAGGATAGAGGTATCCTGCAATGGCGATGGTATATTCCTTGACTTTGGCAAAAGATTCAATATTGAAAACCTGTACTTTGATGAATTCCTGCAGCCCAGGAGCTTCAGCGGGATCGCAGATCTCATTGAACTCGAGGCCCTCCCATGGATACCCGGACTTTACCGTGAGGACCAGGTAAGGTACCTCGGAATGAGATTCGAGGATGAGCCTGCAGTATCAGGCATACTTCTGAGTCACCCCCACCTGGACCATGCAGGATGTCTCAAGTACATCCGCCACGATATACCCTTCTACATGACAGAGGAGAGTTTCCTCATCCTGAAGGCCATAGAGGATACATCCACATTGAGTTCAGATCTCCTTCACTACAAACCCAAATTCCACTTCAAAGAAAAGAAAAGAAAAACTGGAAACACCTCACACATGAGAGACAAGAATATCAAAATAGAAAGACCCATAAAATTGCTTGAACCCTATAAAGCTGAGGATCTGGGCGAATTTGAAATCACACAGGCACCTGTTGATCATTCAGTGCCAGGATCATGCGCCTATCTGATAGAATCCGAGGAGGCCATCGTATACACAGGCGATATCAGGTTCAGGGGCCGGAGAGATCAGGAATCCCGTAAATTCGTTAAGAAGGCAAGGAAGTTCTCCCCCACCGTTATGATAACAGAGGGGACGCGGATAGATCAGGATAACAGCACCTTTGAGGAGGACATTGAGAGGAGGACCTCAGACATAGCTGTTAATCACAGGGGACTTGTGATCATCAATTACCCCATAAGGGACCTGGACCGTTTCCTGACATTCTACAGAGCCGCCGAGAACTCGGATAGGACCCTCGCAGTCAGCTTGAAACAGGCCTACATCATTAAACTCTTCGAGGGTCTGGGTTACCCCTGGCTAAGGGACCTGGCGGTCTACATACCACGGCGGAACTGGGGACTGATAGCTGAGGACGCCTTCGTATGCTTTGATGGGGAATGGATACCTGCAGCTGACCTTCCAGAGGAATACATGGAACAGGACTACAGGGGATGGGAGCGGGCGTTCCTTGAACTTGACAACACCATAACCTGCAGGGACCTCCGGGAGGAACCTGAGGAGTACCTCTTCCAGTGCGATTACTTTGAATTCAAGGAGTTCATAGACATAAAACCGGAGGGGGCAGCCTACATCAAATCCAAGACGGAACCCTTCAATGAGGAGATGGAGATTGATGCAGAGCGTGAGAGTAACTGGCTCAGGCACTTCGGCATATACCAGTACAGAAGGTTCCATTCGTCTGGCCATGCAGGGCGCTCAGACCTGCTGGGGATGATACGGGATATTGAGCCAGAGTCAATATACCCGATACACACAAGGAACCGGGAAGAATTTTTGATCTTTGAGGATGAGAGTATACGGGTCCTTGACCCTCCACAATGAAAAGGGTGATCGGGAAAATTAGTCTCAGGACTTGACAGTTTTCTTATATGAAAAATAGGGGGGTTAGCCCCTTCTTATATTTCTCTTTCTGTTACCGGCTGCACTGTTCTTTGCAAGCGTCGTTTTTTTACCTGAAGAGTATATTCCGTAGTAGGAGTTATATGATGCCCTGTTGTAGGCTATAACTGCTCTGTAGGATGATGAGCTTATGCCTGAGCCCCTGTTCCTGTTTGCTGTATTGTAGTATATCTTTGCATAGCTTCCCCTTGCAGTTATACCGTCTCCACCGTTTGACTGTACCGTGTTCCTGTAGATGGTTGCTGATGAACCGGCTGCATAGACACCGTAGCCCCTGTTACTGCTGATGCTGGATGAGTATATGACTGAATTCGCGCCACCAGCATAGATTCCATAACGGTTACCATACACCGTGCACTGCTCTATCGTTGCAGTTCCCTTTGCATTCACACCGCAGTTCCTGTTGGCTGATGTTCTGCTCAGGATCATCCTGAAGCTGGCTATTCCGTACACCCCATCGGTGTTCCTCATGGATGTGCAGTTGTATATGATGGCATTCTTACCGTAGATGGCTATCCCGCTGGCGGTGTTGTCTGTCGCATTCACGGACCTTACAATGGCATCGGGACCATTCACTCTGACTCCGTTCTGGCGGTTGGATGTCGTATTCCCCTCGACAATGTAGCTCCTGCCTCCGGAAATCCATAAACCATTTCCCCGGTTGTTGACTGCTTCAAAGTAGGCTATGGTCGTGTTGTACCCTGAGGAGTATATCCCGTTTCCACGGTTGAGGTTCACAGTGACGTCCAGTATCCTTGCATTTATTCCTGTTGAGTTTATACCGCTGAGGGTGTTGTTGGTGGCGTTTTTAACGTATGATAGATATAGATTCTTTCCTGAAGAATGGATACCGTTCATTCCGTTCTTTTTAACCTCAACGAACCATATATATGCATTATCACCCCTGGATGAGACACCGTTCTGTGAATTTGAGGTCACATCAAGGATGATCTGCATACTTGCCGATGGTCCGGTTGAGAGTATGCCGTTCTCACCATTGTAGGATGCGCTGGTTATATAGAAGAAGCTTGCATTTTTTCCTGAGGAGTATATGCCGTTCCTGGCGTTGAAACTGGAATCAAGGTATCTGAATGATGTGTTATCCCCTGTGGAGTATATCCCGTTTTCACCGTTGTAATAGGTGTAGGAACTGCTGACTGTACAGCCAGATCCTGTTATTTTTATGCCGTTCTTCGTGTTGTTCTGGACATAGCAGCCCTGTACCGTGGAGCCATTCCCTGCAACATATATCCCGTCATCGCCTGAGTACTTGACGGTGTTTGAGTTTATGGTTGCATTTTTTCCTGAGGAGTATATGCCGGTCCCGTTGTTCCTGAGAACCGTGTTGTTTGTTATCACCGAGTTATTGCCGGAGGATCTTATACCGTCTCCTGAGTTAAATGATATGCTGTTTCTGATTATTGAGGCTCCAGATGCATCTGAGGTTACCCCATCACCCCCTGAGAGGTATATGGTGTTCCCCTCTGCAAGACATCCATCCCCATGGATGAGGATTCCGCTTCCATTGCTGTTTGTTATATTGTTACCCTGGATCCGGGCATTCCTGCCATTCACAACAATTCCATGGGATGCGGAACCGTTTATGTAGCTGCTGGTAATTGTTACATTGTCCCCTGATACCATCACGGCTGAAGCAGGGTTGAGTATCCTTGAATCATTGACCCGCGAGGAATTGCCTGTGATATTCAGGGTGCCTGTGATGTTTGTGCTGCTGAGGTTACATCCGTTTCCGCGGAGGTTCACTGTCCCGTTGACACTGAAACCTGTTATGCTGGAAGGTGCAATGGCGTCAATAACACCATTCAGCTGGACCGTGCCTGATGCAACCAGGGAGATGGTCCTGTTGATCACCATGTTCACCGTATCATAGATGCCCTCTAGGAAGGTGAAGGTATCACCGTCCTCAAGGGTGTATTCGGTCCCGTTTAGGGTGAAGGTTCCCTGCACCCCGCCGGGTGTGAATACCTGAAGGTAGGTTGTGTTATCAACGATGTAGTCTGCACCGTAACTGGATCCGCTGAGCAGTGTCATTCCAAAAAAGAGAATGAAGCCCCATTTCATTGAGTCTTTAATAATCAGACCTCCTCAACTTGTAGTACATTTACATCAATAAATAATATCCAGTATATAAAATTTTCCACAAGATAATAAAACAAAATATTTATATACTAAATTAAAATTTAGATGAGTTTTTATAAACTAAATCTTAAAGAATTTCTGAAGCATCAGACCTGCTAAAAATCGAAAGGGTAAAAAAAGTAAAAGATTATGCGGCTGGCTGGAGTTCCTGGTATTTCTGTTTTATCTGTTTGTAGGTCCAGTAGTATCTCCACTTGTATCTCCATTTACCGCCTCTTCTGTACCATTTTTTGACCCTGATCTTTGAGGTTTTGATCTTGTTTACCAGTTTTGCTGGTGTGTTTTTTATTATGCCCATCTGTGTTGTGTTGGTGCTGTTTTTGAGGTATTTCATGATTGTGTTTCCGGTTAGGGCGAGGGGGGTGGTGTATGGTGTTATGTTGCCGTTGTTGAGCTGGTAGTAGGTTCCGTTGGGTATCTGTATCAGTGGTGTTTCGTTGAATATGAGGTGGGGGTATGTTCTGTTTGTGATGTTTCCGGTTAGGGTGTGGTGTATTATACCGTACTTTACGGTGCCGTTTTTCACTATCATGTATTTGATGTTGAGTGTTCTGTTCAGGACTATGGGAGCGGTGTATCTTGTACTGTTAAGTGTTGGTATGCCGCCGTTAATGGTGTAGTAGACACCATTTGAGGGTGCGGATGTGACGATGAAGTCACCTGATCCTCCTGTTGGTAATTCACCGGTCGTTATATCGTCTGTTGCTGCTGCCTGACCCATCCCGAGGAGGATGGCGGCAACAAACAGGAACAGGAAGACCCCTTTCTGTATTTCCATATAATTCCTCCAGTTTATCTATTAGTATGTTGCTGTAAAAATTCTAAATCAGGGAGTTTTCTATGTATTTGAGTATCTATATATGTTGCGTAAAAATTTCTAAATCAGGAGTTGTATTTGGGGGACTATCATTCCTTCTTAATCACCTGATGGGGCCTGAGAACACTGACACCTGTAGAATCACCCACCACCTCAATCTGAATGATCCAGTCAGGTTCATCTGATTCTGTGATGGGGAAACGTTCCATAAGAGCCTCTGAAACAGCTTCAACAAGCTCTCCGGCTGACCTGATATACCTTCTACCCCTCAGATCACAGATCACCCTGAAGGTTTCACCTGCCTCAACCTTTTCTGATACCAGCGCTATTACCTTCTCGAGGATACTGTCAAGTCTTGTCCTCACAACAGCCTCCACAGGGACAACCTTTGATATGACAGTCGTTGGAGAATTTTTGATAATATTAACCGCTTCAAGGGGATCCATATTAAGATCAAACATCATAACATTTGGAAAATCAGATTCAATGACTCTAAGTTCCCCTTCATACCTGGATAGCGCCATTTCAGTCTCTTCAAGACCAACTATCTCCTCGCCTGCAGTTTCACCCTTCTGGCCGCGCAGTGTAACAAGGAGGTTGAAATTTTCAGGAACCTTCAAAGAAATCACCCCCTTCAATTACTATGTTATATGATACATAAGTCATTATGGTTGGTGTGATCTGGAGGACCCTCAACTCACATCTGTTTATCAGGACTCAAGGTCATATATCAGGAAGCCCAGTATGAATCCAAATATACCAAAGGCAACAAAACCCTCAAGGGCTGATCTCAGAACATCCCAGCTGATATCCAGCCTTCCGATCATTCCCCAGATAAACAGGACAGCAGAACCAAGAACAGCCAGCATAAATGAGATTTTAATGGAGTACTTCAACCTTTCAATCAAGCTGATTCACCTATCCAAGCTTCTCATGGAGCCTCCTGAGTTCAGAGGGTATGTCAATCATCTGGGGGCAGGGCATGCAGGAGCCACAGCCGGAACAGTTTGAGGCCCTCTCCGCCTCACCCATGATCTTACGGTACTCTGTTCTAACACCCCTCGTACTCATGAACCTGTAGATGTCATTCAGTAGTCTGAGGTTACGTGGTATGTCCACGCCCTCAGGGCAGGGCATGCAGTAGCCACACTCACTGCAGGGGACAGTCTTTCTCATACGGTAGGCCCTCTTAACCTCCCTTAAAATTGCATGGTCATCCTCTGTAAGTTCCTCAGGGGATGATGCGATTTTGATGTTCTCCTTCACTTCGGAGATGCTGCTCATTCCACTCAGAACAACATCAACAGCATCCATGTCCCAGAGGTACCTCAGGCACCACTCCACTGGTTTCCTGGGCCTCCCGGCCATCTCATATATCTCCATGACCTCAGGGGGGATGTTCCTTACCAGTGAACCCCCACGGAGGGGCTCCATTATAACGGTACCCGCGCCCTGGGACCTTGCATGGGCTATGGTGGCGGGGTTTGCCTGTTCATCGTCGACTATGTTGTGCTGAACCTGAACAAGGTCCCAGTCATAGGCGTCGAATATATCAAAGAAGACGTCTGCAGTGTCATGGAATGAGAAACCAGCATATATACCCTCATCCCTGAGTGAGTCCAGGAATTCAAGCACCCCCATGTCCTTCAGGGCCAGCCAGGAGTCCATTTTAAGGTTGTGGAGGAGGTATATATCCAGCTTACCCCTGAGCCTTTCCATCTGTTCATTCAGATAACTCTCCATGTCCCTCCTGTCCCTCACCAGCCAGGTGGGGAGCTTGGTTGCAACGTAAACATCAGGGTAATCGTTTTCTGAGAGGAAGTCCCCTATGAAAACCTCACTTTCACCACCATGGTAGGTGTAGCCGGTGTCAATGTAGTTTATACCATTGTCAAGGGCGAAGGCATGATCCTATCTGCCGCAGCCTATCAAGCCTACCGTCAACCTCTGGAAAGCGCATAACGCCTATACCCAGAACTGATGCCTCTATATCTGTCGACCCAAGTTTTCTTTGAATCATATGGTTTCATCTGCAAAGAACTACCTGTGGATGAGGCATAGATCCATCCAGGAGCATTCCCCGCATATCTCCATGATCTTGCCTGAAGTGATTAGAGCAAGCAGGGCGTCTTCGATGTCATGGAACGTCACCATGCAGCCGCTCTCCAGTTTAAGAAGTTCCAGGACTCTCCTGTCCATGGATCTGATCCTTTCTTCATCCCTGAGACACCGGAGACCATCCATGAAGGGACAGGCCCGGCATATGTCATCTGGAAAATCAACGATCATGAGGAAAGCTGAGGGGTTACCTTTTATTTCATGGATGATACGTGCAAGGTTTTCTGTGAACTCCTCACTGTAGCCGTACCCCTGAAAGCCCCTCATGCATAGGAGGTGATGGGCCCTGATGGTTAGATCAGGGCACCCTCCACCCTTCTGCCTTCTGGATGTCAATCTCTTCACCATAGGGCTCCTTGGGTGTTATGGCCCTTGTGAGGGCAGCAGCCCCGGTTATCTTCAGGATGTCCCCTGGTATGAATGGGAGCAGTCCCATTACCAGAAGTTCCCATGGTCCCGGCAGTGTGCCCTGGGTCTTCAGGCTCCAGAGGCCCAGCACAACAAGTCCGGGTATGTATATGAGGCCGAAGTTTGCTATCGTCATGAGGCCCAGCATGGGGGTGAACTTTCTGGCCCTTATGTGTCTGTCAACGAAGTGACCCAGAAGAAGGGCTGCGAGGATGAATCCCAGCAGGTAACCTCCGGTGGCCCCCAGGAGTACCTCAGGGCCGCCGCTCATATCTGCAAACCAGGGCACGCCGGCTGCACCGATGATCACATAGATTAGCTGGCTCAGCCCACCCCAGTACCTTCCAAGGATCACACCTGACATGAGGACTGCCAGTGTCTGGGCTGTGATTGGTACGGGTGTCCATGGCAGTGGAATGACAACCTGGGCCAGGAGGCTGTTACACAGGCATGAAAAAGGCCATCACCGTCTTGTTTATCCAGTTCTGATTGTGTCTCCATCTGAATAATGTGTAACGCATTCTGTAGTATCCCTCAAGGTTAATGTTCATATCCTAACCTCCCTGGAGTGAATGGTAATATAATTAGAGTCCCCTAGATAGTTGGTCACCTGAAGATAAAAAGTTTTGTATCCTTATGTGGACCCCAGGTGACTGGACCTGAGGATAAAGTTCTTCATCTGCTGTGTGGTCTCTACTCATCCATGAGGCCCCTGATTCTATCGACGTATTCATCTATCCTGAACTTCCTCTTAAGTCCGCGGTCATTCATGTACCTGACCTTACCGAAGATCTCCCTTTCAGCCCAGGCACGGTCATGTTTGCCGAAGCACCATGCAACTCCCGCGAATCCGTTGGGGTCCCTGCCATCAATTTCATACCTGTCATTGAGGTAAAGGGCAATGTCGTAGGCCCTTGCAGGGTGATCGGTCCATTCAAGTATCTTCTTACCCCAGTACATCCTCATATAGCCGTGCATCTTCCCTGTGATGACCATCTCCTGCTGCGCAGCGTTCCAGTAGGGATCATGGGTACTGGCGGATTCAAGTTCCCTGAGGCTGTACTCATACTCCCTGGGATCAGCCACATGGTCCATGAGGGTTCTTTGGGCCCATTCAGGGAGGCAACTGATGCTTGAGTAACTGTCACTGTAGTGGACAAAGTTCATGCTGAGCTCCCTCCTCACAATTAGCTCCTCCAGGAACTCGGGACATTCACCGGCCTCTGAAGCCCTCAGTGCAAGGTAGAGGGGGGATATCTGTCCAAAATGCAGGTAGGGGCTCATATTGGAGAGGCAGTTCTTCACAGGATCGTTCCGGTACCTCTCAAAGCATTCAAGTTTTTCCCTCAGAAACTCACTGAAGATGGAAAGGGCGGTGGATGTTCCGCCCCGGAATACTGACGGTTCAAGATCCTCAGGGGCCCTGAAGTCCCTCACAGCATCCTCAAATTCAGGTCCCGGTTCAAGGTCCAGGGAATCCATCTTCAGGGTCCTCATCCTCAGGGGGACCATGAATCTCTTCAGGTGCCTTTTTATCTTTGGTTTGAAGGTCCCTGCGGAGTACTCCTCCTTATCTGAGGCCGTTTCGACAGGTACTATGACGTTGGACTCAACCTGTGTGAGGGGGATGTGAAGTGCACCTGCAGCCTCATCCACCCATTCCTTCTGTATGTCAAGGTATCCCCTGTCTGTCACAGCTGCAGCGGCATCATCAGCATATTTGAGAAGAACGGATGGTGGAGAGTCCCTTTCAACCACAAGCTGAATCCCCCTTTCCCTGAGATTTGACCTCACATCCCTGAGACCCTCAATGAGGAAACGGTAATGGCGGGAATTGGCATTAGGGAAATCATCTGTAAGACCAAAAACCACTATAAGGGGCTTTTTGAGACTGTTGGCGGTTTCAATGGCGTATTCAAGGGCATGGTTCCAGTGGCTCCTCACAGATGCCTGCATCCAGTACACAACGTAACTGCCGCGAAGATCTGGCTCCTCACCGTTGAGGTTTCTTATCCTTTCAGCATGTATCATCCTGATCCCTCAGATGATGAGGGTTACCGGCACGAGCTCCCGTGGGTAGGGCTCGAATAGTGTCTGTTTCTCGAGGTAGATATCCTCCGAACCTCACAACCCATGATCTGAGTATGCTTATTGGCACAAGGAGCGGCACCACACCCCTGCGGTACCATTCAACAGATTCAAGGAAGTATTTCTTTTCCTCGCCATTGAGTTCCGATGAAAAATGGCCGAAGGCATGCAGCAGGGCGTTGATCAGTCTTTCAGGTTTAAGGGGCTCTCGGATGATTTCATGGAATATTTCTGAGTATTCCTTAATTGCATCCTCATGGTCCGTCTGCTCTCCTATCACCCTTCCAAGGATGTTCTGTCCCTCTGGACTGATGGACATCAGGAGTAACTTGTTCTGGGTGTGGAACTCTATGAGGTCCTGCAGCCCCTCCACGGAGCGGAGGTCCCTTACAAGGTAGAGCTTGATGAGGAAGTCCTCCCTTATCTGCAGGTTCCGGAGCCTCCCCTCATCTTCAAGGGGGAGGTGGGGGAATCTCTCCATCACGGCCCTTCCAAAGAAACCCATTCCGTCACGTCCAGGGCGCCGACCCTCGCCACGGTAGACCTTCACGTTCCTTATGCCACATGAGGGCGATCTGTTCTTAAGTATGAAGCCGTCAACAGCATCCAGTGAACCCAGGAATGAGTCTATGAATGATCTCATGTCAGCTGTTATGTCCCTGCCGGTTTCTGGCTGCACAAGCCTGGGTTTACCATCCACCTCTGTTATGTGGATGGGCGGCCTTGGAACACCAAGTCCGATCTCAACCTCGGGGCAGACCGTTATGAAGTCTGCGTAGTCTTCGAACTGCCTCACAAAGGGACTTGATATCATTGACCCGTCGTAGCGGCAGTGGTCATGTTCAATGCAGCGGCTGAGCACAATGAGGGGCCTTCTGAATTTTCTCATAAACTATATTTAGGTCCAAATCATAGATAAGCCTTATTGGAACCCGGTGATTAAGTTCCATGGATATACTTGCTGTAAACAGTAATCAAGATATGTGACATGGTTCAAAAATGATCAGATGATAGGATGACATGCAGGATTCTTATACTTGAGGACGTCCCGCTGGACGTTGAGCTCATGGAGAGGGAGATAAGGCGGGCCGGAATTGAGTTCATATCAGAGACAGCTGATAATGAAGAGGACTTTATAAGGGCCATTGATGAGTTCAGACCCGACGTTATACTGGCAGACCACTCCCTGCCCTCCTTTGATGGCCTCTCAGCCCTTTCAATAGCCCGGGAGAGGTGCCCATGGGTACCCTTCATATTTGTGAGTGGCAAGATCGGCGAGGAATTTGCAGTTGAGGCCCTGAAGGCCGGGGCCACAGACTACGTCCTCAAGAGCAACTTTTCAAAGGTCCCCATTGCAATAAAGAGGGCCATAAGGGAGATTGAAAAGGAGCAGGAGCTTGAAAGGACACGGCAGTCCCTTATTGAGAGCAACTGGCAGCTGAGGGAGGCGCAGAAGATAGGGAGGATAGGAAGCTGGCAGTGGGACATTGACTCGGACACCCTATCATGCTCTGATGAGGCCCTGCGGATACTTGGAATCCCACGGGATGAATTCAGTGGTAGCATTCATGAGATGGTTTCAAGGATACACCCTGATGAACGCAGGACCTTCAATGACTCAATCAGGTCTTTGAGTTCATTCGAGGGTGAATACAGGATACTCAGGGATGATGGTTCCACTTCATCCGTGCTGCTCAGGGCAGAGGTGCTGAGGGACTCCGAAGGGAATCCAAAGTCTCTGATAGGGATAAAACAGGATATAACAGAGGATAAACGTATCAGGGAGTCCCTTGAGGCTTCCATAAGGGAGAAAGAATTCCTCCTATCTGAGATACACCACAGGGTCAAGAACAACCTTCAGCTGATATCGAGTCTCCTGAGGCTTCAGTCAAGGTACATAGAGGATGAGAGGTCCCTTGAAATATTCATGGAATGTCAGAACAGGGTTAAGTCCATAGCCCTCGTCCATGAGAAGCTCTATGGATCAGGGGACATGATGGTGGTCAACCTTGCGGAATACATAGAGGAACTGCTTTCTGAACTCCGAAATATGTGCCGGGGGAGGGACACGGTATTCAGGACGGAACTTGATGAGGTCAGGGTGGGAATCAACACCGCGGTTTCCATTGGCCTCATTGTCAATGAACTCGTTACAAATGCCATAAATCATGGTATAGACTCCCATGGTGAGGTGAGGATCACGCTTTCGGTCTCAGATGGAAGGGGCACACTTGTGGTTGCAGATAACGGCTGCGGGCTTCCTCAGGATTTTGAGGTTTCAGATTCGCCAGGTTTTGGTCTTAAACTCGTTAACTTCATGCTCAGGAGAGTCAATGGATCAGTAGTTGCAGAGAACCGTGATGGGGCTGTTTTCACGGTCACCTTTGATGCTGGTGGTGAATGATGAGGGGAAGGGTTGTTATAGTTGAGGATGAGGAACTGGTTGCCCAGGATATCCGGTACATACTGGAGGATGCAGGTTATGAGGTCGCTGCAATATTCCATTCAGCAGAGGACCTACTTGAGTCACTGGAAAAACTGGAACCTGACTCCATAATAATGGACATCATGCTGGAGGGCGAACTGGATGGTATCGATGCTGCAAGGATAATAAAGAAGAAGATGGACATCCCGGTCCTATACCTCACAGCCTACAGCAGTGATGAGATTGTGAAGAGGGCACGGGAGACTGAGCCATATGCATACATCCTCAAACCATTCCATGAGAGAGATATAAGGGTGAACCTTGAAATGGCCCTCTACAAGCATGAGGCAAAGAAGAACAGGGTTAAACTTGTGAGGGAGAAGGCCATCAATGAGTACCTTAAAAGGTCCATCGAGGAGAAGGAACAGCTCTTGAGGGAACTTCACCACAGGGTCAAGAACAACCTCCAGCTCATCATAAGTCTCCTCTCACTCCAGATAAGGTACATAGAGGATCCAGGCGTTGAGGAGTTTTTCAGGGACTACGTGAACCAGCTGCGCTCGATTGCAATGATACATGAGCGCGCCTATCCCTCTTCAGGCACCTACATAATTGATTTTCAGGAGTATGTCAGGAGCCTCTCATCACATCTCATCAGTGCCCATGGGAGGGCATCCGATGTCAGGGTTACCGTTAGCGGGGATACTGCAGAGCTTAACATGGATACGGCAGTTCCACTGGCGCTCATAACTGCAGAATTGATTTCCAATTCCCTCAAACACGCCTTAAGTGGGGGCGGTGAGATACACATCGAAATTAGAAGATTCAATGGCCGTCACCGGCTGGTATACCGGGACAGTGGTCCAGGTTTACCTGAGGATGTCAGTTTTCCAGAAGGGGGGTCCTTCGGGTTCCGGATGATGGACAATCTTGCAGGGCAGCTTGGAGGACATATTAAGGTTGAAAGCAGTGATGATGGCGTTGTATTCATATTTGAGTTCTTTGAGCAGTTCTATGCTGACAGAATAACGTGATGATTGTCTTGTCTGGATTCCCCAGTCCTACCGCAGATGATCTAAACAAAAATAAATCTGGTGGAGGATTCCCTTCAAAATCCTCCGCTTTAATGAAAAAGAGAATTTTCTGGTTTAACCCTCTTGTATAATCTCCTCTGGAAGTACAGTGCTACATTTACAAGGCTTATGAGTACAGGCACTTCGATGAGCGGTCCCACAACGGCTGCGAATGCCACACCCGAATCTATACCAAAGACGGCCACTGCGACAGCTATTGCAAGTTCAAAGTTGTTGCTTGCAGCTGTAAATGAAATGGCGCATGACTTCGAGTAATCAGCCCCCACACTGTATGCCAGGATGAAGGATATTAGGAACATGAACACGAAGTAGATGATGAGGGGTATGGCGATTAGAAGCACATCAAAGGGTATCTGCACTATATAGTCTCCCTTCAGGCTGAACATCACCACGATGGTGAAGAGGAGCGCCATTAGTGTCAGGGGACTTATTCTGGGGATAAACCTTGTATCGTACCACTCAGAACCCTTCCTTCTCCGGAGGATATACCTGGTCAAAAATCCTGCAATGAAGGGTATTCCCAGGTAGATAAAGACGCTCTTTGCTATCTCAAATATACTGACATCGATAGCAGTCCCCTGAACCCCGAAGAGTGGCGGTAAGAGGGTTATAAAGACCCATGCATATATGCTGTAGAAGAAAACCTGGAAGAGGCTGTTGAATGCCACAAGCCCCGCTGCATACTCCCTGTCGCCCATGGCAAGTTCATTCCAGACTATCACCATCGCAATGCACCTTGCGAGTCCTATTAGTATGAGACCGATCATGTATTCTGGATGGTCCATCAGGAAGACAATGGCAAGGATGAACATCAGTACAGGGCCAATGATCCAGTTCTGCAACAGTGAAAGTCCAAGTATCCTGAAGTTTCTGAAGACATCAGGGAGGTCCTCATAATGAACCTTTGCAAGGGGAGGATACATCATCAGTATGAGTCCAATGGCAATGGGGAGGCTTGTTGTATCCACCTGGAACATGTTTATGAACTGACGGGATTCAGGAAAGAAGTATCCGATTGAAACACCTGCCGCCATTGCAAGGAAAATCCAGAGTGTCAGATATTTATCGAGAAATCCGAGCCTTGATGGACAGATATCACCATCTAAACTGCAGGAATCACCGGTCAAGATACCACCTTAGTAATCACTTGCTTCAATCACTTGCTTTATCATTGATGGGAGGTCATCACTGGCCAGACTGTAGTGGACCCATACACCGCGTTTCTCCGCCTTCAGGAAACCAGCCCGCCTGAGTATGTTCAGGTGGTGTGAAATGGTTGGCTGGGGCTTTTTAAGGGCAGCCATTATTTCACATACGCAGAGATCACCCTCAGAGAGGAGGTAGATTATGAGAAGGCGGGTTGGATCTGCCAGGGCCTTAAGGGCTGCTGCTTCCTTCTTTATTTTATCCTCATCCGGGAGTCCAGCAAGCCTTTCTTTCAATCTCTCAATCTGCTCGGGGCTTGGTCTATCAGCGTTACATGAATTCATGGTACTACCTAACATTCAAGTTTCTTGCTGTGGACCACAAGCACAGGTACCCTGGCGTGTCTCACAATCTTCTCTGACACACTTCCAAGGAGGAACCTTTCAAGGGCATGTTTTCCTGATGCCCCTACAACTATGAGATCCACATTTTCTTCATCGGCGACTTTCAGAATTGTTTCTGCAGGTGAACCATCCACCATCATTTTACGGACCTTAACAGGAGTATCGAGACTCACTGCAAGGTCCTCGACCTTCTGGAGGGCCTCCTCTGATTCCTTCCTGAAGAGTTCCGTCACCTTCCTTGTGAGTTCCTCCACAGGAAGGTTATCAAGGGGGTAGGTCTCTGTGACCGTGAGTGCCAGAAGTTCGGCCCGGTTCTGCGCTGCAGTTTCAATGGCGTATCCTGCAGCCTGCATTGAACATTCGGATCCATCCGTTGCAAGCAATATTTTTCTGTACATATCATACCTCCTTAGGGTGCTGTCACTCCGTCAGGCTTTGGTATATTCTCATAAGACTTTTCCTGTAGATGGCCCTTATATCATCCTCTGCATCCTCCAGGGGCTTCACAGCTATGAGGTCCATAACCATATCCCTGTTTGGGTGTGAATACAGGGCCTCCACTGCGCCTGATGCCATGGAATGCACAGCGGTTGCAGCCTCATCAGGGGACATGCCGAACTCAACAGCCAGTTTTTCCAGTTCAGCCAGCTGGAACCATAGATAAGTCGGACCCATCGCAGTTATAACGGCGTATGCTTCAAGTTTGTCCTCAGATACCTCTGGAAACTTTCCGAGAGGTTCAAATAGTGATTGAAGTATTTCCAGGTCAGTCCCGGTGAGTTCATCTGCCGCGCTGAAGGGATTGTAGCCCCTGTTAACAAGAGAGAGGGCGTTGGGTATGACCCTCGCGACCTTTGGGTGGTCCAGTGCCTGCTGTATCTCCTCTATTCTGATCCTGGGCGCCAGGGACACTATCAGTGATTCAGGGGAAGGGGACTCCATTTTGTTCAGAACATCCTTCAGGACAGGTGGATGCAGTGCAAGGAATATCACATCTCCTTCCATGCTGCTGCAGTCAGCTGATGTTTTAACCCCGAATTCATCTTCAAGGCTTCTGAGGGAATCCTCATCGGGGTCGCACACCATCACCTCCCGGGGTAGTTTACCTGCCCTCTGGAGGCCCCCGAGGATTATTCTGACTACCCGGCCACCACCCAGGAATGTTATTCTCATCTCCATCACTTCATCTTTTTTTCACAGTCCATGCAGTACTCGGTGTCCCTGTCGGTTTTGAATAGTTTACCGCAGCCCTTGCAGTTTACGTACCTCAGCCCTGACTTCTTCTTCTCAAGGATGCCTGTCTGGCAGGCGCATGCCTTTGATGAGATCATTGCCTTTATTTTTCCATCAAAGCCCTTTTCTTCATCTTTGACCATAGTCATCACCATGGAAATGAGGGGTTTCAGGAGAGGATCTTCTTGATCTCTTCCTTTGAGGCCACCCTGCCCATGATTTTCAGTTCACCATCGACTGCCAGTCCTGGAAGGGCGGTGAGTCCTGCCTCCAGTATCTGGTCCATTTCCTTTATCTTTTCGAATTCGGCATCGATTCCAAGTTCTTTGACTGCTTCTCTGGCGTTCTTTTCGAGCATCTGACAGTTTGCACATCCTGTACCATATATCTGTATCTTCATCATTTCACCTCAAATTCCAGGTTGAACCTGTTAACATGACATGTTGTAGATTCTCTAGATTATTAGGTTGAATATGTATCCTGTCAGTGTTATTGAGACTGCCAGGATTGCTATGAATGTGGCGAGGAGCTTTGGCTTCATCACTTTCCTGAGGATTATCATCTCGGGGAGTGACAGGGCGGTTATTGACATCATAAGTGCCAGCGCGGTTCCGGCAGCCATTCCCTTCTCTATGAGGGCTGATATGAGGGGGATGGTTCCGGCGGCGTTTGAGTACAGCGGCACTCCTATTATAACTGCCATCGGAACAGCGAATATATTGTCTGCACCGGCATATTGGAGGAGGAAATCCTCGGGGAGATAACCGTGTATCCATCCCCCGATGGCTATTGCTATAACTATGTAGGGTGAAACACGGCGGAGTATATCCTTCATCTCATTCTTGGCTATCACGTACCTCTCCCGGAGTGTTGGTTTTGGTAGTTCAACATCGGCTACCCCCAGCGCCCTCATCTTCTCCAGTGTCTCGTAGACGTAATCCTCAAGTTCGGTTTCCATTTTAAGCTTTCCTATGAGGATTCCGCCAAGAACTGCGATTATGAAACCTGATAATATATAGAAGGCGGTTATCTGCCATCCGAACAGTCCAAGGAGCAATATTATTGCTATCTCATTTATCATGGGGGATGATATGAGGAATGAGAATGTTGCACCCAGGGGCACGCCAGCTTCAACGAAGCCTATGAACAGTGGCACGGCTGAACATGAACAGAAGGGGGTGATTATACCAACCAGGGCTGCTATGAAGTTTCCTGTGTACCTGTGTCTCTTTTCAAGTGTTTCCTTAACCTTGTTGGGCGGTATATATGTTCTTATGAATGATATGACAAATATGAGTGTGGCGAGAAGTATGAATATCTTTATGGTGTCGTATATGAAGAAGTTAACGGCGCTTCCGAGGTGGGAGGCCGGTTCAAGGCCCATGAGATTGTATGTTACATAATCGGCGAATTCCTGTAACAATCCTTTAACCTCCAATCAATATATTCAAATTTATGGATATAAAGGTAAATTGGGATTGCCAGTATATATAACTTTCCATGGTTCGATGAAGTCACTGACCTTCTGAAAAATTAAGCCCGCCCTTGAAGGAAGAATTCAGGCAATCTTCTGGCTCCTGACCTGAATTTTATTGAAATAAATGAAAAATAAATTAATTAGAGGAGTCTGGCCCTGTCATAAACATTTTTAAGGGTCTGCATATCCACACTGGTATATATCTGTGTCGTTGAAAGGTTTGAATGGCCCAGAAGCTGCTGTATGGCCCTTATATCCACACCGTTCTTGAGGAGGTGGGTTGCAAAGGAGTGCCTCAGTATGTGTGGGGTGACCTTCTTCTTTATCCCGGCCTTCCGTGCATAGTTCTTTATCATCATCTGAACGTACCTGGGGGTGAGGGGATCGCCGAAACGGTTGAGGAACAGGTACTCGCTTTCATGAATCCTTCTTTTGAGGTAATCCATGAGGAGATCACGGGTGTTCTCATCAAATAGGACTATACGATCCTTATCACCCTTACCCCTGATCCTTATGGTCCTCTCATCAGGGTCTATGTCATTGATCCTGAGTGAGACCAGCTCAGAGACCCTGAGACCCGATGAGTAGAGAAGTGAGAGTATAAGGCGGTCACGTGTCTTTATGAACCTCCTTATGACGGAGCCATCATCAGCCACCTCAACGGCGTTGATGAGACTTTTGACCTCATCCTCATTGAGGGACTTGGGGAGGGACTTGGTCCTCTTGGGGGCCTTAACCTCCTCCAAGCAGTCTATGCCACTGAACTCAAAGAACTTCTTAACAACAACGGTTACAAGGTAGATATAGTTCTGTGTAACCTTTTTATCCCTTTTAAGGTACTGTATATACCTCTTGAAGGACCTGAGGACCCTCCGGTCATCGTAGAGGTCATCCTCATTCATCAGAAACTCATAAAAGTTTTTAACAATTGATTTGTACGTCTTTATCGTGTTTGGAGAGTAATTCCTGATCTCAAGTTCAATGAGGTAATCCTCAATGAGCTCTGGAAAATTGTAACGTTCAAGAAGACCCTGCCTTTCCTCTGACTCCCTCTTCATATTCATGGTATCTACCATAAATATCCACTTAAACCTTGCGGATCATGCACTCATCGAACTCATCTGATGCAGTTCTCACTACATGTAGCTGCGGTCTATGTTCTCACTGCTGTATCCATGCTGTGACATCCTCTGGGAGCTTGATAGATCCTTCTCGAGGGCCTTCTCATAGCTCTTGTATCTTCTTATTATCTGGTCCTCAACTGAAACGGCCTTCCTTATGGCGACCTCCATGTGCCGGGTCTCAATGTAGGGGCTTCCATCCATAACTGCAAGGTCCCCGGCCATCCTCACAACCCCTCCGAGGTCCCGGAGCCTGAGGGTGAGGGCGTTATCAACATCATCCACGGCCCTTGCCCTCCGTCTAGCCTCTTCAATGAGGAGTTCAACGGCAGCGGCACGGGCATGGGGTATCTTTCCATCGAGCTCTATCTCCTGCGCAACGAACTGAGCTATCTTTGCCCGGTTCTCATCGGTATCAGGCATTGTGGTGTTCAGAAGAAGCTCATAACCCTCTCCCTGGATCCTTGATCGCAGAGGGGGGAGTATGTACTGGAGGTCCGCAATGTTGCAGGCACCGACAAATATGAAGTCACATGGAACCTCATCGACCTTGACGGAACTTCCAGCACTCTGGGGGTTCCTACCGACTATGGGGAATGTTTTATCCTGCATTGCGCTGAATATGAACCTCTGAAGGCCTGCAATGTGAACTATCTCGTCTATGAAGAGGACACCCTCATGGGCCTCATGGATGGCTCCCGGCACAACGCGTTCATAGGGCTGGGATCCAAGGTCAGGGTGACCTCCGTAGGGGTCATGGCGGACATCTCCCAGGAGTTCGGTTTCACTGGCCCCTGTGGCCTGGACAAAGGTTTTTCTATCAAGGGGTACTATGACGTTCCTGGGCTTCTCCTCAACGATCTGCCTTCGCTTTTCAAGGGCCCTCTGATCAAGTACCTTGATCTCCTCACCACCAACCCGCTCATAGATCACAACCTCCTCAACACCATCAATGATCCGGGTCGTTGTCACCCTCTTCTGGGGGACGCTGAGGCTCCCTGAACTCATCTCAAACATTCCAAGGAGGTCTCCGATATGTTTTCTCCGGGCCTTAATGTGTGAAAACTTGTCCCCACCACACCGCGGGCAGATACTGTTATAGGCGCTGCTGTACTCCCCGCAGTGGATGCACTTGAAGCCCAGGCGCTCTGCAACAGCATCAGGGGCGCTCTGGGGGTCTATGAGTTCCCCCTCAGCCCTTTCGATTTCAAGGATTTCATCCTCGATCTCTTTCCTGTTTTTTATCTCAACGAATGGTCTCTCTGGCCTTTCAGGGTTGTGGACAACCGTTATCTCCTCAGATGGTTCAGGCAGGTGAAAGGATATTGCCTGGGCAAGGAGTGATTTTCCTATGCCCGGCGGTCCAACAAGTAGCAGGTGTCTACGCTGCTTAGCAGCTATCTTTATCATTGGCATGACATCTTCATGCCCTATAACCCTTTCAAGGGGATCCTCAGGTATCTTAACGTCTTCCGTGGTGTTTATGTCCTTCAGATACTCACGGTTCATATCAACATACATTTTTGATGCCTTCTGTTAATTTCAGGTGTGACCGGTTATAAGCTTGAGGTTGTGGGGTTTCTTAACTATATCCCCGCTTCTAACGGCCACAAGGTATCTGAGACCCTTCTCGAAGGAGAGGTCAACCAGGCGCTGTGTTATCACACCATCAAATACCACGGCGTAGGGGTGGTTGTTGACCCTGCTCAGTTCGTCATAGAGGTTCTCCACCTTAACCTCCCTGAGTATGTTCAGGGCGTCGTCGAGTATCTCGGCGTTTCCGGTGCCCTCAAGCTCCTTCAGGATGTTACGGAGGAGCACCATCTTGTCCTCTGTCTTCTTCTTCTCCTTCTTCATTCCAAGGTCATGGTAGAACTGTTCAACAGGCACCTTGTTACGCAGGGCCATCATTATCTCGTCCTTCTCAAGGTCCTCCACCTCCTTGCCCTTAGGGGCCCTGGTGACGTAGTCTATTTCACCAACCTGGAGGAGTTCCTTGAGTATGAGTTCACCGCCCCTGTCACCATCAACGAAGGCGGTAACGGTCTTTTTCCTGGTTAAATCAGCCACGGTTTTCGGTACACTGACACCCTCCACTGCTATGGCGTTCTTTATACCGTACTTGAGGAGGTTGAGCACGTCTGATCTTCCCTCAACCACCAGTATGGCGTCTGAAGTTTCAACGTTGGGGCCGGCCGGAAGTTTCTCCTCACCGTACTCGGTGATCTCATGGACGCGCATGGCCTCCTTTACCTCCTCGATCATCTTGAGGCTTTCGGGAGTAACCTCCTCCATCATGCTTGCGTAGATCTCCTTGGCCCTCTCAACGACCCTCTTACGTTTAACTGCCCTGACGTCCTCGACCTTGGTGACCTGGATGTAGGCCTCGCATGGCCCGACACGGTTTATCGTTTCCAGGGAAGCCGCAAGTATGGCGGTTTCAACACGGTCAAGGCTTGATGGTATTATTATCTCCCCCTTTGATTTACCACCACGTGATGTTATGTTAACCTTGATTCTACCGATCCTTCCTGTTTTCTGGAATTCCCTGAGGTCAAGGTCGTTGCTGAGGAGGCCTTCGGTCTGTCCGAATATCGCCCCCACGACATCTGGTTTCTCTACGATTCCATTAGCGTTAATTTGAGCGTGAATGAGGTATTTAGTTGTGCTTATCTCTTCTTTTCCCATGTAAACCCTCCTTTTGAGGAATGACTGGTTATCAAATTGAAGTGTGATGATAACAGCATTCAGATATTATCAAGGGGGTACGGGCATACCTCCAGCTTCAGCCTTTCAATGTAAGAAGGGAGGCTCTGTATATCCTTGATGTATCTGCGTGTCATCCCCATGAGTCTACGACGTATCCTGAGGTCTGGATCTGCTCCAAGACTCTGCATGTCCCTGTAGAGTCTTTTTGCAAGTTCACTGCCCTTCCGGTCAAAGTCTGTGAGTATTATGACCCTCGATGTCCGGGATGCCCTGAGAGCAATCTCCGAAAGGCTCAGTCTGGTGCCTGAAACCTTTATGAAGGGACCGTTGACGCCCAGCTCCCGCAGGGCTTCTTCATCCTTACGGCCCTCAATTAGTATGGGTATTCCCTGCTCTCCCTGATATTTAAGTTCCTCTAACTCATCGGTTATCTGCTGAAGCTTGATAAGAGACATATCTGGCCCTTTAATAACTTGATAATATCTATATCTTATATGACGATACTGATATATAAAATAATCAGAGGTGTGTTTCTGGGCTATATTTAAATATCTATGTTATCATAATACTATATCATTTTAACAGATTCATGGAGGAAAGATGGTGGCTAAGGGCCTTATTAGAATCGTTCTGGATATACTGAAACCCCACGAACCCATAATACCTGAATATGCAAAGTATCTGAGTGAACTGAGGGGTGTTGAGGGAGTTAACATCACCCTCATGGAGATCGACAAGGAAACAGAGAACATCAAGGTGACCATCCAGGGGAACGACCTGGATTTCGATGAGATAACAAGGGCAATAGAGAGTTATGGTGGTTCCATCCACAGTGTTGATGAAGTTGTAGCTGGAAGGACCATGGTCGAAGAGGTCACAACTCCCCAGGATTGATTGGATGGCCAGGAGAGGTATGAAACCGATTGATCGTCTCAGGAGGCTCAGTGTACCCGAGGACCCTGTCAGGCTTTTATCTGGGATATCGGCGCCCCAGATTTCCGATGCACTCAAAAGTGTGACCGGAGAGGTTGGCGTGATACCCTCAATAAAACCGGTGAACAACCTGCGTGTCTGCGGTAGAGTGGTCACAGTCAGGACATCCCAGCACGACTGGGGGACGTCCGTCATGGCCATTGATGCTGCAGCACCAGGGGAAATTATTTTTATAGGTGCTGATGGTGATGAGAGGGCTGTGTGGGGTGAACTCACCTCTAAGACCGCCATGAAAAGGGGTATCGCAGGGGTCGTTATCTATGGATCCTGCAGGGATATTGATGCCCTCCTTGAACTTGATTTCCCTGTATTCTCAAGGGACTATGTGCCCTGCGCGGGGGAACCCCGTGCCGAGGGGCAGCTCAATGTAGACCTTGAGTGTGATGGTGTCATGGTTAAAAAGGGGGACCTGCTCCTCGGTGATGAGTCAGGTGTGGTTGTTGTGCCCTCCGAGGTTACAGGGGAAGTCGTGAAGGCCGCCCTGAAGGTGAGGGAGAAGGAGTCCTCAATAGTGGAGGGTGTTGAAGGCGGAATTTCCCTTTCAGAGATCCTTGGCCTTCGAAAGTAGTTGGTTTCCATGGAAGAGAGCAGCGTATTTGATTACATCCGAGAGAACAGAAGGACCATCGTTCTCTCATTCCTTGCGGTTGCTGTTGTAATATTTCTCATAGGTTTTTTCGCAGGTTTCGGTGATATTCTGAGGGCACTTGAGGGGACCAGCCCCTATTTTCTTGCCCTCAATTTCGTCCTGGAGGCCATTATACTTATCCTGTGGACCCTGAGGTGGAGGCTCATCCTGAATGTGGTTGATGATGCTCCATCCTTTCCGAGGCTCATGATGCTTCTTTTTACCAGTATCTTCGGGAACAACATAACCCCCGGGGCTGCCGGTGGTGAGCCACTGAGGGCCTACCTTCTGCGTGAGGTTGAGGGCACACCCTTTGAGATTGGTTTTGCATCATCCACAGCGGACCGGGTCTTTGAGTTCATACCCTTTGCCCTGATCTCCATTCTCTCTGCGGTGCTCATAATGACCTGGGAGATATCCATCTGGACCAGGATAGTTGTCAGTGTGCTGATCCTTGTGACCATTGCAGGGTTCTCCCTGGCGGTCTATGCGGGTATGAACAAAAAAATAGCCCAGAGGATAGCCCTTTCTGTCACAAGGAGGCTGGTTTCATGGTTCTCAAGGTTCAGGGAAGGGGGTATCAGTTTTGCAGGGATACACGAGAAGGTCATATTCTATATAAATCGATTCAATGATGGCTTTTCAACTGCAATAACAGACAGGAGGGTCTTTGTCATAGGATTCTTCATATCACTGGGGATGTGGGCCCTTGATGTTTGTCGACTCTATGTCTGCTTCCTGGCTGTGGGTGTCTCACCACCTGCGGTTCCACTCATAATAATCTACACAGTCGGGATCCTAATATCCCTCCTTCCGATTCTACCAGGGTCCCTTGGGTTGAGAGAGGGGATACTTGTGGGCCTATTTGCAGTTGCAGGGATAGGCGCCGATTATGTCATGGCAGCCAGTGTTGTTGATAGGATCGCAAGCTATATTGCACCGACATTGATAGGTCTCATTGCGGCGATCTACTATGGAAAACAGATGACCTCATGACACCCAGCCCTAATTTTATATAAAATTATCGAAACATTTATATACTAGTAGTTAGAGAATACAGTATATAAAATTTTCGGTGAATTATGAAGGCTTTAGGGAATATTTCACATGTCTCCAACAAGGGAAGGATCATAGCACGTTCAGATAGAACACAGCAGCTTGGAGCACCTGTTTTTACTTCCGATGGGAAAAGGATAGGAAAAGTGCACGATATCTTTGGACCTACACGGAATCCATACATATCCATAAAACCATCTCGTGCAATAAATCCTGAAAAGTTTGAGAACCGAGTTGGAGAGACTTTATACGTGGGTATAAAGAATGTGAAAAAATGGGGGCGAAGGAAACGAAGGAGAAAATGAGGTCTGATGTTTCTGAAATAGAGAAGGAAACAAAATGCCCTGAGTGCGGCTCCGATGACCTTAGGGGCGACTACGAAAGGGCTGAAATAGTCTGTGGAAAATGTGGTCTTGTCATAGACGATAACCTGGTTGATATGGGTCCAGAGTGGAGGGCCTTTGACCACGAACAGAGGGATAAGAGGACAAGGGTAGGAGCACCCATAACCTACACCATACACGACAAGGGTCTATCAACAATGATAGACTGGAGAAACAAGGACATATATGGAAGGGACATACCTGCAAGGAACAGGGCCCAGTGGTACCGTCTGAGGAAGTGGCAGAGGAAGATAAGGATATCAGGCGCCACCGAGAGGAACCTTGCATTTGCCCTCAGCGAGCTTGACCGTGACTCATCAAGGCTGGGGCTCCCCAGGAGTGTGAGGGAAGCGGCCTCCATGGTATACAGGAGAGCCGTTGAGAACAAACTCATCAGGGGAAGGAGCATTGAGGGAGTGGTGGCAGCATCACTCTACGCTGCATGCAGGAAATGCAACGTTCCAAGGACCCTTGACGAGATTGCAGAGGTTTCAAGGGTGAGCAAGAAGGAGGTTGGAAGGACCTACAGGTTCCTGACAAGGGAACTCAACATAAAGTTACCTCCAACATCCCCGGTGGATTACGTGCCAAGGTTTGCAAGTGAACTGGGCCTATCAGGTGAGGTACAGTCCAAGGCCATTGAGATAATTGAGATGGCAATGGAGAACGGCCTCACATCAGGAAGAGGTCCAACTGGGGTTGCAGCAGCGGCCCTCTACATAGCATCGGTCCTCCTCGGGGAACACAAGACCCAGAGAGACGTTGCAGAGGTTGCAGGTGTAACAGAGGTAACCATAAGGAACAGGTACAAGGAGCTCACAGAGCAGCTTGATCTTGGCGTGACTCTCTAGTTACACATAATTTTTTCAGGTTAGAGAACTTTGATGTTTTTGTGACCCTCGGGTCACACATAATTATTCTATTAATTCTACAAAGTTTTGATTTCTTACTCTATTCAAATTGTATCTATTAATTTTCTACTGTCTTTCACAGGATTTTCCTTAAAAAATTGCATTTTCAGCATCCTCGAGAGCACTCATCTATGGTCCTCTTAAGGGCTTCTATGATCTCGTTGTTACCACCATCATAGTCCTCAAGGTTCCTTCTGTAAATATCCAGCCTGTCAAGGAATCTCTCAAGGCTTTCCCTTTCGGTTTTCTCATGGAACTCCCCGTAACCGAGCTTCTCAAGGTAAACTGCATTCAGTATCTGCTCGAACTGTCCCCTCACGGGAACACTGTAGACGGGTTTCCTGAGGTACAGGGCCTCACTTATAAGGGTGAAGCCTCCATTTGTTATAACAGCGGCTGCAGACTCAAAGTCCCTGAAGAACTGATCCTCATTGAATCTCCTGAAGGTGAGGTTCCCATCAACCCCCTCCCTGTCAAAGCCATAGACAACGAATTTCCTGTCAATGGACCTGAGGAGCTCAAGGAGCTTCCTGTTTGACTGACTCGTCTGGTACACCATCACGTGATCTCCATAGTATGGCTTGAGGTTCATTATCTTCTCCCTGAGTACAGGGGGATACATGGATACCTTATCGGGGTTTTTAACCTCCGGGAAGAAGTAACTGGTTATCAGATAACGTCTGGGCCTCACAATGAAGGACCTCACAACGGCCTCGGCCTTCAGCTTATCCCTGCGGAACCTCTCAGGGTACTCTATACGGCACTGGGTTATAACGTGCATGTTATCGATGCTTATGAGGGGGATCCTGAGCATGTTACTCACAACACTGGCATAGAACTCAAAGTCAGAGACCACCACATCCGGCTTGAAGTCCCTTGCGATCCTGTAGAGGAGTCTCAGGTTCTCCTTGAGGTCCCTTGGGAAGGTTTTCATGGCCCTCAGGAATGTTTTAACGTCGTTTACACTGTTATCCTCGTAGACAGTGTTGAACCCGTATATCTCATGGACGTTATCGAATTTACTGCTCAGATACTTATAGGCACGGTCACTTGCAAATATGAGGACTTCATGGTCCTCTGTGAGTTTATCGAGGATTACGCCACTGCGTATCGCATGACCCATACCCTCACCGCAGACAGAGTAGAGGACCCTCCTCTTCCTCCTGGAGTGGCCGAATTCATAGCCAAGGTCACCTGCACTGACCCTCTTACCCATGAAATCATAGATGGTGCTCCTGGTGTACTTGAATGCAAGGTTCTTGAGACCCTCCTTTTCCAGTCTCCTTATGGATACCAGGACCCTGGGTTTCCTGAGGACCTTGAACCTGCTTATCTTCCCTATCCTTTCAATGTAGTCTGTATCCTCTCCAAAATCCAGGGATTCATCGAAGCCACCCACCTTCTCATGGAGCTCCCTGCGTGTCAGTATGCCATAGCATCCGGCTCCATGGGGTTTTATGGATTCAACCAGTATCATGAATCTGTTGGCAAATTCATGCAGTATCTTATCGCGCCTCCTCGTTGAGATGGGTATCATCTGGGTTATTGCAATTCCAAGGTCCTCTGATTCAAACTCCTCAACAGCATCCCTGAGGTACCCGTCAGTGAGGACAAGGTCGGCGTCCAGAAAGAGCAGCAGTTCGCCCCTGGCAGCGGCAGCTCCCCTGTTTCTCCCCACCGCGGGCATACCCCCATCAACAACCCTGCAACCGTATTCTCTCGCTATCTTCCTTGTATTATCATCTGAGTCTGCATCTGCGACTATAACCTCATAATCATCGAAGTCCTGATTCCTTATGCTTTCAAGCAGTCCTGGAAGATATTCCTCTTCATTGTATGCGGGTATGATTATGCTGAGCTTCATTCCTGATCCTCCCTAGAAGAATGAAAAGAAGTTCCATGTCATGAAGAAACCATGGCATCTTCCATCGAGGCGAGCTGTGAGTTTATTCAGAAGTTCCATCTCGTTCTGGTCTGATGAGAGCTTTAGGATGATTCTATCACCCTTCTTCTCCTCTGAGAGTACATGAAGTCCGTCGAGATCGAGGTTACCTGATGGCTCGAGTACAGTGACCTCATAGTATTCCGGGACTGATCCGAGGATCCCCAGGAGTATTCGCACGGCTATGAGGCCCCCTATTATCAGGGTGGGGACTTTAAGGTTGCCCGGACTGAAGGGGACCCTCAGGGCGCTCATGCCGAGTATTCCGGATAGACCCACAAGGGCGGGGGTTGAGAACAGGCCCCCGTCGATTATCCCTATTATGGTTGTGGCGGTTGCGAATATCACTATTGCAACATGGAAGTCCCTCCGGTCCCCTGTTGAAAGGAGGCCCATCAGATAGATTACAGGAATCACCGTGAGGGTCATAGGCAGCAAAAAGGGGATGTAACCTGCCAGCGAAGAACCGGTATGGATTCCTGATGATGCAGGGACAATGAGACCCGTCAGGGGACTCAGACTGGCCTTGAAGACGTGTGAGTGGGTTATGCTTGTTGATGCCGGGGGATCCATCGATATGAAGGTGGTGAGGGGTGATACACCCATACTGAGGCGTATCAGGACCTCTACTGCAGTCCCTGTGAGGTATGTGATAAAGGCAAGGAGGGCTGCGATGTGGAGGTAGCTGTTTTTATCAAGACGTGAAGACTTCCCCACCAGCCCATCCTCCCTGAAGAGGGGTGCCAGAATGAACATGGTCCCCATTACGGTGAAGAATATCACGTCCTTGCCCTCTGAGGAGCCCATGAGGAACACGTGTGTGAAGGGTGTTATGATGTGATCCAGAAGGTCTGTCACAAGGAGTGTGACCGCCACTCCAGTGAAGATTATGCCGGCTACCATGAACCTCTCTGATCTCAAAGTTATTCACCCAGAAGAAATTTAATAACTAACAGCATGAGATATGAAACTCTCCACTTATAAATTATCGTGGTCAGCAGTTAAAGGGGTTGAATATGGATCCATTAATTTATGTGGCGGCACTTTTATTCACGGGACTTCTGGCTGGACTTGCAACCGGCCTTCTCGGAGTCGGCGGTGGCTTCATAATAGCCCCGGTGCTATTCTTTCTCATGGAGGCAGGGGGCACACCACCGGATATTGCCATAAGGACGGCCTTCGGGACGAGCCTTGCCATAATCCTTCCAACGGCCCTCAGCGGAGCCCACTCCCATTACCGGAGGAAGTGTGTCGATTCCAGGATTGGAATCACCATGGGCGTTCTTGGTGCGTGCGGTAGCGTGGCAGGTGTTTTCACAGCTTCAGCATCACCCGCATATGTCCTCAGGGCGTTTTTCGGTGTTTTACTCATTCTGGTTTCAGCACAGCTCCTTCTATCATCCAGAATTTCGCCTTCAGGGTTTGGGCGGAATGCAGCATTTCCCCTTGGCTTCCTGGCAGGTTTTCTATCCGGTCTACTCGGTATCGGTGGGGGTGTGGTCCTGGTACCGCTCCTTGTGATGGTGGCGGGCTTTGATGTCCTCGAGGCCGTTGGTACATCCTCCCTTGTAATTGCATTTACGGCTGCATCGGGGACCATCTCCTACATCTTCACAGGGCCAGGGGGCCCCTTCACTGTCGGTTATGTTAACCTCCTTCAGTTCCTGCTTGTTATTGTTATGAGTGTCCCTTCCTCACGGCTGGGGGCTCTAATCGCCCACAGGGTTGATGTGAGGTACATAAGGTACATCTTCATAATCCTATTACTGTTTACAGGTTTGAAGATGCTTCTATGATGGGTTCATGTCCGTAGAAGGCAGGGATTAACAGGATATATAATCAATGATGGTTTTCAGGTCAGAGAATGCAGAGATTAACAAAATATATAAAATCAGATGAACATATTACAGAATGGTGAGATGATGCTGAAAAAAGGGATGGGTCTCCTTTCGGTTATTCTGGGTATCGTGTTTCTGGTATCACCTGTTTCCGGTGTGACGGCCATAAGCATACTGACGGGCCTTGTGCTTTCTGCCCTCGGGGTCTGGATGCTCGCAAATGCCATCAGAGGGCGGAGGTACATGGAGGTGGGCGTGCTCTGGATGGTCTTTGCGGTTATAACCCTTGCAGTTGGCCTCATGCTGGCCTTCAGGGTCTTCCTTATAAATGAACTTGCAGGAGCCTGGCTTTACGTTACAGGGATCCTTCTTCTGGTGGCTGCAATGCTGATCCTTTCAGCAGGCTCCCAGAGTTACCTGAAAAGAAATGCGGGTATAATGAGTGCCATTTTTGGGGTCATATACATTCTCATGGCTGCACTCTCATTCAACCCGGTGTTTGTGGGTCTGGCTGTGGGTGTAATCCTCATAGTTTACGGGGTGGCTGTACTCAGATCCCCATAAAAGGTTCAACCTCTAATTGAAAGTACAACCCACACCACAATGAAGAGGGCGAATACCAGGTAGAATATCATACGTGTCCTTCTGACCCTCTGCTGGTTTTTTGAGAGGATCTCCTGACACCTCTCTGAACAGGTTACCTCATCCATGGGTATCGGGGTACTGCATACAGGGCAGTGCTTGTGTGGTTCAACCATAACTATTACCTCCATTAAATTTTGATTACATCTCAGTAATTTAGCGGTTTATTCAGGGATAACTGTGGTGCCTATCTCACCATCAAGGGCTCTCAGGAGATTTTCAGGGTCGTTACCGTTCACTATCATGGTCCTTATACCTGACCTCCTTATCATATGCAGGGCTGTGTGGTCAAAGAATTCATAGGTACCCGCCCTCACATCAGAGCCCCTGAGGTGTTCGAGCATCTCACTGGCGGTGATCTCCGGGTAGAACCTGGCGTCAGGATATTTGGCCGGGTCTCTGTCATAGAATCCATCCACCGAGGTGAGGTTTATCATGAGGTCCGCCTCAACGGTCTCAGCGAGTATTGCCCCGACAGCATCTGTGCTGTGGGCTGGTTCGGTACCACCCATCACGACTATCCTCCCGGTCGCAGCAACCTCGAGGGCCTCCCTGAAGTTCTCTGGAACCCCCGGGTAGGCGCTATCACCCAGGGCGGTTATAAGGAGCCGGGCATTCAGGCGGGTCACATCAATACCTATATCATCGCACCGGGCCTCGCTGGCTCCCAGTTCCCTGGCAACTCCTATGTAGTCACGGGCAGGTCTTCCTCCCCCCACAACCACAAAGAGATCATGTTCATCTCTCAGTGAATTCAGAATGTCAGCATAGGCCCTGAACATCTCATGGGAGAATTCACTTATGATGATTGATCCTCCAATGGTAATCACGATTCTCATAACGGTCCACCATAAAATCAGTTGACTCTTCCTTTCGAGTTATGGTGGAATCCATTTATACATTTTTCTCCCACCCTCCAGTAAACTTTATAATCACCCCGCCCCATATACATTTACAGTTTATTTTATCATTTTCATGAGGAGTGATTCATAGTGAGCGAACCATCATCAAAGGAGCTTTTCGAATTCAAGAGGACCCTCCAGGAACTCTCAGACAAGAGGGGCAGGGGGACGGAACTCGTATCGGTATACATACCCCCTGACCGGCAGATAAGTGACGTTGCAAAGCATATGAGGGAGGAACTGAGCCAGAGTGCCAACATAAAGAGCAAACAGACGAAGAAGAACGTCCAGTCAGCCATTGAGGTTATAATGCAGAGGCTCAAACTATTCCCGAAACCACCCGAGAAGGGGCTCGTCATGTTCGTCGGCATGGTTCCCAGGGGAGGCCCGGGTACAGAGAAGATGGAGACCTACGTATTCGAGCCACCTGAACCCATCAAGACATACATATACCACTGTAACTCAGAGTTCTACCTTGAACCACTGAGGGAGATGCTTGAGGAGAAGGAAACCTATGGCCTCGCAGTCCTTGACAGGAAGGAGGCCACAATCGCAACCCTGAAGGGTAAGAGGATAGACATACTCAAGACACTCACCAGTGGGGTTCCAGGTAAACACAAGGCCGGTGGACAGTCCCAGAGGAGGTTCGACAGGCTCATAGACCTTGCAGCCCATGAGTTCCTCAAGAGGATAGGGGAACACATGAATGAGGCCTTCCTTCAGATAGATGACCTCAAGGGCATAATCCTCGGGGGCCCGGGTCACACAAAGGAGGAGTTCCTCAACGGCGACTACCTCCACCATGAACTGAAGAAGAAGGTCATAACGACTGTGGACACATCCTACACAGGGGAGTTCGGTATAAGGGAGGTCATAGACAAGTCAATGGATGTTTTAAGTGAAATAGATGTTATGAGGGAGAAGAAACTTGTCCAGAGATTCCTCAGGGAACTCATAAATGAGGATGGACTCGCATCCTACGGTGAAAGGGAGGTTCGACAGCACCTCCAGATGGGTGCGGTTGAGGTTCTTCTTCTCTCAGAGGACCTTAAGTACCAGAGGGGGACCTACGAGTGTGCATCCTGCGGACACAGGATGGAGAAGACGGGCAGGGACCTTCCGGATACTGAAACCTGTCCCAGCTGCAACGATCAGATGAGACTCTCAGATAGGAGGGACATGATCGACGACCTCGTTGAGATGGCCGAGGAGGTCGGAACCGAGGTTGAAATCATATCAACTGAGACCGAGGAGGGAATGCAGCTTCTGAGGGCCTTTGGGGGCATAGGGGCGATACTGAGGTACCGCCCCTGATTCCTGACAATTCTGTGATTCAGCGTACGGTGAAGGATCAGATCCCTTTTTGTCATGGCTGTGGAGGCGCTGTATTCTATGGGATCTAAAATTTCACATCATGACCCCCAGACCAAGGAGGAGGTGAAGGGGCCCCTCAAGATCCGCTATGAGTGTAGCTGTTTTTACATCCATGACCGGCTTCAGATGCAGGTAAAGGGCCGTGTATGATGAGAGGATCACAGCAACAGCACCTATGCCTGGGATGAGTCCCGTGAGCACTCCAAGGCTGAGGGTGGCTGCACCCAGCGCATTGAGGAGCTGTAGTATCATTAAGCTGTTATTCTCACCGAAGACCGCAGGGAGAGTCTTGAGGCCCCTCATGGCGTCCGATTCAATGTCCTTGTAGTCGCTGAAGGCAGTGTTTACGTATACCTTGAGGAATATGAATGTGAACACCAGGATATGTGCAGGGAGGGATCTGCCACCCATTGCAGGTATGGTTGTCCATGAACTCCATACAAGGCCCAGATAGATGTTTTTGAATCCCGTCAGGTATGCTGTGAGCCCCTTGAAGAATCTTGAGTAGAGGATCCCGGTAATGAACATTGAAGCTGTGAGGACCGTGATCAGTGGATCCATGCAGAGAAGCAGCAGCGCCAGAAGAGCTCCTGCATAGGCTGCCAGCAGCCATTCACCCCATTTATGGTTGAATTCTGATCTATCAGAATTCGTTAGGGAGTCCAGCTCAAGGTCAGCAAGGTAATCGTAGGCGTAGACTGTAAGGGGCAGCATGAAGCATATCCCCCAGGTTAAGGGGCCGCAGCGACTTTCAAGGAGAACCGTTGATACCAGAAGAAGCGAGGGCCCCCAGAGCGCCGGAAGAAAACCACCGTGGATGAAAAGATTTTTCAGGGCAAAAATCAACTGCCTTAAAAACACCGCCTTTTTCAGAAACCCCGTTTCATATAGATGACCCGTCATAGTATTAACTATGGGGTAATGAAAGGTTATTAATACTCCCCAGCTCAGAAAAAAATGTTCATCTTACCGGTCAGATCCATGATTAATTTTCAGATAATGCCCTGCAGTTCTGAATGGATGTTTTGATGGATAAATGGATCTCTATCAGGGACATCTGAAACCAGAGAATAAGGAAAAATTAGTTCTTTGACTTATTTATTCTGTTTTATTAAAGGAAATTACAAAAAAGGAGTTTTCGGTGAGACAAGAGGGTTAGTAGACTAGATGAAGGTAAATCATCCCAGCCTGCTAACCCTTATGAGTGACTCCACCGGCACACCGTCAACCTCAGAGATGCCCTTCTTGTCTATGAGGACAGTGACGGCTATGGGCTTTGCTCCCTGGTTCTTGAGGACCTCAACCACCTCAGCTATGGTCCGGCCGCTTGTTATAACATCATCAACAACAACAACCCTCTTGCCCTTCACCTTTGCAAAGTTACTGCTTATGGCTCCCTCTGCACCCTCATCCTTCCTGTGCTTTACGGGGTGGAAAACTGCAAGTGATGTTTCCAGTCCAGTTTCAGCGCCCATAACATCAGCCATCAGCGTTGCGAAGGGAACACCGCTTATGGCGATGCCAAGAACAACATCCGCAACACCATACTTGAGGGCCATGTCTGCCATGGCGGCTGAAACATACCTCATCCTGGATGAACTGCCCCCCAGGCTCTCCCAGTTGATCGCGAAATCCACAGGGGCCTCCTTCCTGGAAACAGAGGTCGTGGTCTGAAGTGTAAGCCACCTCGCAGTGTCCTTAGACACGTTCAGTTCATCTGCAATTTCCCCTGTTGTAAATCCCCTGCTCCTGAGTTCCCGGGCCTTCCTTATAAGTTCATTTTCCATACAAGCACCTCAAATATCACCATTAACCTTCACGGGCCTGTGCTCCCTCGCAGACTTCATTGCTGCAAGCACAGTCCTGAGGGCGTATATACCATCCTCACCTGTTATTTCAGGCTCCTCATCATTTATAACAGACATGAGGAATGATTTGATCTCATTCTTCAGGGGTTCCTCATGTTTGATATCCACGTCCTGGGCGAATTTACCATAGACATCCAGCCTCTGGTCTATGTAGTCAACGTTGATTATTCCATCTGTACCTGTGATGGCCAGCTTCCTCCTCTTGTAGGGTGTGAGCCAGTTAACCTCGAGTATCCCTGTGATTCCACTTTTGAACTTGGTCATTATCTCGGCATGGTCCTCGTACTCACACTTCTCGAGTATGCTTCCCATAACCGCGTAGACCTCTGCAACCGGTTCGCTGAAGAGGTAATGCATCACATCGAGGTCGTGTATGGCGAGGTCGATGGTGACTCCAACGTCCTTTATTCGGGGAGGGAATGGTCCGACCCTCTTCGCTGATGCAGATACCACGTCACCTATAACATCGTTCTCAATGAGTTCCTTGGCCTTCTGAACTGCGGGGTTGAACCTTTCAACATGGCCCGTGCCCAGCTTCAGCCCCTTTTTGCGTGCCGTTTTCACCATATCCTCTGCCTCTTCAAGGGTGAATGCGATGGGCTTCTCAACGAGGACGTGTTTGTCGTGTTCAAGGGCATCCATGACCACATTGTAATGGTGGGTGGTTGGCACGCAGACACTGACAACCTCTATCTCAGGTATCTCCAGGAGGTTCTCATAGTCCACGTATCCAACGGTGTCATACTTGTTGGCGACCTTCTGAAGTGTTCCCTTCATGATGTCTGATACAGCCATAAGATTTGCATTTTTAAGTCTGTAGTAAACTCTGGCATGGTTGTAACCCATGGCTCCAACGCCGATTACACCCACATTTATCTGTCTCAAATATAATCCTCCATTTCTTTGGCAGCTTTTTTACCTATATCCTCTGCTTCAGCAAGAGGCCCCCTAACGGTTACCTTCCTGAGCATTTCACCTTCTCTGGTTAGAAGAACAGCGTAGAGGGTTAGCTGGTTTCCAGTGGCCCTTCCTATGACACCCAGGGGGCACTGGCAACCTGCACCGAGCTCTCTGAGGAGAGTCTTCTCAGCGGTGACCTCCTGCAGGGAGGGATGGTGGGTTATCCTCCCAATGGAGCTTATCAATTCACTGTCAGCCCTGGTTATAACTGCGAGGGCTCCCTGACCGGCGGCAGGTGTGAAGTATTCCACAGGGAACCTTCTTTTTATGTGCTCCTCCAGTCCGAGACGTTTTAATCCTGCCTCGGCCATTATGGTTGCATGGACCTCGCCATCCATAACCTTCCTTATCCTTGTATCTATGTTTCCTCTTAGGGGCTCCATCTTAAAATTTTTTTGGTGATGGTTGCAGAATGCTTCCCTGCGTAGACTGCTGGTTCCAAGTTTGGAACCCTGGGGGAGATCTTCCCAGTCAAGGCGGGATACCAGGACCTCTGCAGGTGATTCCCTTGGGGGCACGGCTGCGATGGCAAGGTCAGGGTCAAGGTCGCTGGGGACGTCCTTCAGGCTGTGGACTGCGAGGTCCACCTCCTCATTCAGGACCGCCATGTCGAGTTCCCTTGTGAATAGACCCCTTGAGTCCATGCTGTAGAGCTGGGAATCCCTTATCCTGTCGCCCTTTGTCTTTATGATCTTCTTCTCGATTTTCTCTTTGCAGACTTCACTGAGCATCTCGATGACATGGTTCGTCTGGACCAGCGCCAGGCGACTCCCCCTTGTTCCGGCTATCAATGAATCATCTCCAGTAAACGTTAATCATTTGAGAAATTTATTGTATCCTATTATATAACTTTTCAAAAACTCCAGTTTATTAAAAATCACATAATTATGGCTACCACCGGTTTTTACCTTTTTGTAAGGTCACCATACTCTGAGCGGTAAATGAGAACGACTGTACGATGATTTAGCCCGACCCTGAGGGCATCCTCCGGGTTTTTAAAGTAGATGCCATCCATGCCGGATCTCCTCATGATACTGTACCCCAGTTCATCGGTGAATATGAACTTAAGGTCATAATTGCTGAGTGTCTCGGAGAGGCGGGCCTCATCTATCTCCTCACAGGTAACCCCGTACCTTCCCCCGAGTATGATGATGGGATCTGGAAGTTCCATGGCCATTTTCAGGGTGTACTCTATGGCCCGCACGTTGAGCCCCGGGTTTATCTCCTCTATTATGGTGGTGCCCTTGAGCTGTCTCATGGAGGTCCTTCCTGGAATTCCATGGTAGTCCTTAACACCCCTCTGAACATCCTCAACATCAAACCCGAGGGTCAGGGCGGCGCTTGCAGCTGCAAGGACATTGGAGAGCTGGTGTTCTGCAGGTGCAAAGGTTTCAATCCGGAATTCTGCATCCAGATGGTCCCCGGCAAGGGTTTTAAGCCCGGTGGCATCTAGTGTGGCCTCTGTTGACTCAAGGCCGTAGTTCACATCATCCACGTGGAGTGTGGCCTCAGTGTCCCTCACTGAGAAGGTGTTTGTCCTCTCCTGGAATCTGCTGTAGTGCCTCCAGAAGGCCCTGTATTCGCAGCAGACCAGCCGGCTTCTGAATATCTGCTCCTTTGCCCTGCTGGCCCTTGAGGTACCCCTCCTTATCCCGTAGTCCTCGGCTATGTTTGTTAGAACCCCCACATCTGCCAGGCCGGTCCCACCCAGGGAGACCTCGAAGATGGCTGCACCGTAATCATGGTGCTCTGCAAGGTTCACGGTCTCAATTATGCTGGCAGGTGCTATGCTTATATCCCGCCGCAGGAGTTCATCACCGGCCCAGGATCCAAGACTGCTGAGGACCAGGGGTTCAAGGTCTCCCATGATGCTCCTGAGTATCCATACGGTGCTGGTTTTTCCCTTAACACCGGTCACCTCCACCACCGGCACACCCTTCTCCCTCCTCCAGGATCCCAGGAGCCAGCCGGTTATCTCATGATGGGTTAAATCTGATCTGACCGGGCAGTGGACCGGTGCTATTACTGTGGAGCCACTGACAGGTCCTTCAACAACATCAACCCCTTTTTCAATGAGCATTTCACGGTCATCATCACCGAGTGTGCCGTAAAAGTCCCACGCCATGACCTCAGGGAAGTGTTTCCTCATCTCCAGGGCAATGGTGACACCGCCATGTGTGAGGTCAGTCACGAGGGGCCTTGAAATGTTAAATTTCATGGACACAACCTTTAACCCTTTATAGAGTCTATTCCGCCCTCTATGAGTTTTTCACGGACCTTCCTGTAGAAATCCTTGCTGAGCCTCACGAAGTGGGCCTTTCGTTCTGACTTCCTGAATATGACCTCATCCATGTGGTTGATCTCCTCCTCATACTGGCCGTCGATAACGGCGATGGCCTTTTTACCCTTCCTGAGGAGTTTAACCCGGATTACACTCTTGTTTGAAACCACAAGGGGTCTTGCGCTGAGTTTGAAGGGACATATTGGCACTATGAGGAACGCTTCAACCCTGGGGTCGACAATGGGGCCCCCTGCTGACATCGAGTACGCTGTTGAGCCACTTGGCGTTGCTATGATTATCCCGTCGGCGCGTAGCTCCTCAACCACCTCATCATCAACAGATATCTCTATATGCAGCATCTTCGCTGGCCTACGGGTCATGAGAACGACCTCGTTGAGGGCGGAGGGCAGCTCATCATTGTGGTAGACACTCAGGAGGGTCCTCTTCTCAACGGCGTATTCGCCCCTGAGGACAGCTTCAAGGGCTGAGAATACATTTTCAGGGTCAACCTCAGTTAAAAAACCAACTGTCCCCATGTTTATACCGAGTATAGGTATCTCCTTATCCTCTATGAGGCTCCGGGTCCTGAGTATTGTCCCATCCCCGCCGATGGTGAGTATCATGTCTGCATCCATGTTCCTTATGTCCTCACCGTATTCCCTCAGCTGTGGGAGTTCCTCTGTGAGCTTGAGGTCAACCGTAATTTCAACCCCCCTGTTCAGGAGGAATGAGGCCACTCTTTCAGCGATTTCAACGGCCTCTGCAACATCAAAACGGGCTATTATCCCTATGCGCATCATATGACCTCCAGGGTCTGCATTATCTTCTCGTGGAGCTCCAGGTTTCCGGCGGCAACAAGGGATGTTCTTGCCTTAACGTTCAGAAGGCCGTCTATTTCTCCACCCCTCTCATTGGTCACCACACCGCCTGCCTCCTCCACAATGAGCTTGGATGCTGCTATGTCAACTATCCTGAGATTCTCCCTGAGGTCCATGAAGGCGTCGTAGGAACCGCTTGCAACGTAGGCCAGTTCAAGGGCCACGGATCCCAGGATACGCATTCTCCGGATCACCCTGCAGATGCTGTCCACCCTCCTGAAGCGCGTGCCATATATGAAGGCCCCCAGGGATGTCCTGTCGAGGGAGCTCTGTGAGGATGAGCTTATCGCTTTCTCATTGAGGAAGGCCCCCTGGCCTTTTATTGCCCAGTAGAGGTCCCCCGTGGCGAAGTTCTTAACAAAGCCCATCAGGACGTTATTAAGGGTTGGGGCTGCACCGTCGGGGTGGCGTTCTGCCACAGCCACTGATATGCCGTAGAAGGGTATGTTCCTTATGGCGTTGCTTGTACCGTCCAGGGGGTCCACAACGAAGATTATCCCGGGTTCATCCCCCTCGCTGTTTATGTGGAGGACACCTATCTCCTCACTTATTATTGTGACAGGCCTACCCGTACTCTCAAGGACACCAACGGCTTCATCCTCCGCAACGAGGTCTATAAGTTTGGTGGGTGTGCCATCGGCCCCCATTTTGATTATCTCCCCTGCGTCTTCTGTCCCAACAAGGGGAGATACGGCCCTTTCAACCTGCTCAGCCATTCTCACGGCAACACCCTTCCAGTAGTAAATATCAGATTCCTCCATGAAACCCCCTTCCTGACTTCAATCAAGATATACGACGGCAGATACAGCAGCACCGCATTTCTCAACAACATGATTTGTCTCTTCTACTATTAATTCCTTTATTTCAAGGCCCCGCACCGACATCATGTATCTGACCATTGAGATGGCTTCACTCCTCACATCCTCAGGGTCCCTGTTGACGCTGGAGTTCTCAACGACACACCCGAAGTCACTGGAGGTGGCCACAGCGACTGCAGCAGATATTAGGTCACCCCTTCTCTCTGAAACCATGTGAGAGAGGACACAGTTCACAATTGATCCGGGTTCAAGCTCCGGCAGCTCCACTATCCTTGTGTTCCTTGGGAGTATGCTTGAAACCTTTATCAGGTTCACGTCTCCGATTCCAGCCTGCAAGAGTGCGTTGTCAAAGGCATTGAGCTTTGTGGGTCCTTCGGCGGCACCTGATGTTATAGCAACCTTCATTACAATCACCATAATCAGCTTACTGAATTCCTATAAAGCTTTTATATAATGTCCACTGAATTAATAGATATACATTGAAGTCCCACATCACTCATTCTAACAGGAGGTAAGATTAATGTCAAAGAAAGTGGTTGAAGTTAAAACGCTTAAGGTTGGAAAGTACGTGATCATTGATGGAGAGGCATCAAAGATCACAAACATCTCAACATCATCCCCCGGCAAACACGGATCAGCAAAGGCCCGTGTGGAAGCGGTGGGGATCTTCGACAACCAGAAGAGGAGCTTCGTCAAACCAGTCGATTCAAAGGTGGACATACCTATAATAGACAAGAGGACAGCTCAGGTCATTGCCATAATGGGTGGAGACGTCCAGTTAATGGACCTTGAAACCTATGAGACCTTTGAAACGCCAATACCTGATGAACTGAGTGAACAGCTGGTTGAGGGTGTCGAGGTTGAGTACATCGAGGCCCTCGGTCAGAGGAAACTCATGAGGACCAAGGGGTAAACACCCACACAAATCTCTTTTTACAGTTCTGGAAGGACACCTGAATTGCTTATCCACACCCATGAGCCCCTCAAATTTGCTTTTTCCACCACAGACCATGAAAGGATCCCGGAACTCTCCTTTGGAATAATGGGGGTCCCCTTTGATTCCACGACAAGCTATGTGCCGGGGGCACGTTTCGGACCAATGGCTGTCAGGGAGGCATCATACAGCTTTGAAGCATACAACCTGCGTTTTTCAGAGAATGTGAAGGTTAAAAGTTTTGATTTTGGAGACCTTGAGGTTTCCCCTGGCAACTTCATGAAGACAGCGGGTTTCATAGGGGACTCTGTGTCTGAAGTCCTGGATATGGGCCTTAAACCACTCATAATTGGCGGTGAGCATACGGTCACCCTCCCCGTGATCGAGAATCTGCCTGAACATGATTCCCTGACAGTGGTTCACCTGGATGCCCACATGGACCTGGCAGATACCTACGCCGGAGAAAGGTACTCACATGCCACCGTCATGAGGAGGGTCCATGAGCTTGGAGCCGAGATAATACAGATAGGTATTAGATCAGCATCATCGGAGGAGGCGGAATTTGCAGGGGAGGAGGGTGTCAGGTTCTGCATGGCCCATGAGGTCATGGGGGACCCTGCCGGTGCCATTGAACTCATAGATGGTATCCGGGGCCCGGTCTACATTTCGGTGGACATGGATGTCCTTGACCCTGCCTATGCTCCATCTGTGGGTAACCCGGCACCTGCCGGACTCACACCCCACATCATGGAGGAACTTGTCCTCGCACTCTCAGGTAAGGATGTGGTGGGCCTTGATGTGGTTGAGGTCGCATCGGGTGGCATGGCTGACCCAACATCTGTAAACGCAGCCAAAATAATCTACGACATTCTAACACTCCTCTGAATCCATAAATCCCCACCGTTTGCATCCGGCGCGCCACATCTAAGTTCAGTTAATCCCTCTTATCTCAGCAATGGCTCCAGCAGATTTTTATATCTTGGAGGCCAACCACTTAATGATCAGTCTCAAGTGGTGTTATCATGAATACAAGAGAGGTGGAGCTCAGGGGTCATATAATTGATAGTCTAATACTCCCCAGAGCCCTTGATATAATAATGGATATGGGCGGGGACTTCCAGATACTTGAAATCGATATAGGTAAAAGAAAATCGGATCCAAGCCATGCAAGGATACTTGTTGAGGCGGAAACACCCTCACTACTTAACCAGATCCTGGATGAACTGGGTGAGATAGGGGCATCCATAGCAGAGATAAAGGAGGCTGAACTCCGGAGGGCACCCATGGACAGGGTTCTGCCGGACGACTTCTACTCCACCACCAACCATCAGACCTTCATCTACCATGGCGGTGAATGGGTGGAGGTTGAGGGAATAGAGATGGACTGCATGATAGTGGTTGACCCGGAGAGCAGAACAGCCCGCTGCAAACCCATCAGGGAGATAAAGAAGGGAGACCTCGTGGTTGTTGGAAGGGAGGGCATAAAGGTTGTCCCCCCTGAGAGGCCCAGGGGAAAGCAGGGCGTCTTCGAATTCATGGGCAGTGAAGTGTCAAGTGAGAAGCCCCTCGTGACCACAATAAAGAAGATCGCATCTGAAATAACAGAGATAAAAAAGAGAGGTGGAAGGATAGGTCTCGTCGGCGGACCAGCCATCGTACACACAGGGTCAGCCCCTGTAATTGCAGAGATGATACGTCTGGGATTCATAGACGTCCTGTTCGCCGGAAACGCCCTGGCAACCCATGACATTGAATGCGCACTCTACGGGACCTCCCTCGGAGTTGATATAGATAGGGGTGAGGCGGTGAGCAGGGGCCACAGGCACCATATAAACGCGATAAATGAGATAAACCGCGCCGGTTCAATAAGGGATGCGGTGGAGCAGGGCGTTCTAACATCAGGGATAATGTATGAGTGCGTAAAGAATGATGTGCCCTTTGTGCTTGCCGGTTCAATAAGGGATGACGGACCACTCCCTGACGTCATAACCGATGTGATGGAGGCCCAGAATGAGATGAGGAAATACGTCCAGGACCTGGACATGGTCATAATGATAGCCACCATGCTCCACTCCATCGCAACCGGCAACATACTCCCCTCACGCGTTAAAACCATATGCGTGGATATAAACCCTGCAACCGTTACAAAGCTCTCTGACAGGGGCAGCTCCCAGGCTGTGAGCGTGGTTACAGATGTGGGTGCATTCATACCCATCCTACTCCACGAAATCAAAAAGATGAACGGCCTGGGGGATTGAATGATAAGTGGGAACATCCTCAACGTCTTCACCGGCGACATCTACCCGGCTGAGATAGAGGTGGCCGGTGGAAGGGTGAGGTGTGTTCGAAGCATCAGCGGAAACTTTTCTGATATAATCATCCCCGGCTTCATAGACGCCCACCTCCACATTGAGAGTTCAATGCTCATACCCTCCTCATTTGCAGCGGCAGCCATACCCCATGGCACTGTCTCAGCCATATCGGACCCCCATGAGATAGCAAACGTCATGGGCGTGGATGGTGTGAGGTTCATGATAGATGATGCTGCAGCGACACCAATGAAATTCTACTTCACAGCACCATCATGTGTACCCGCAACCCCCTTTGAAACTGCCGGGGCAGAGATCACAGCGAGGGGGATAGAGGAACTACTCAGAATGGATTCAGTGGTGGCCCTAGGCGAGATGATGAACTTCCCGGCAGTCATAGCCGGTGATGATGGGGTCATGGCTAAGATAAAGGCTGCAAGGGACCTTAACATGCCTGTTGATGGACATGCCCCCCTCCTCTCAGGGGATGAACTGTGCACCTACATAGGGGCGGGGATATCCACTGACCACGAATGTGTGAGCCCCGAGGAGGTCCTTGAGAAGAGGAGACTTGGAATGAAGATAATGGCACGTGAGGGATCAAGCGCGAGGAACCTCCGGGACCTTGCCGCTGCAGGGTGTGACTTCCTGGTATCCGATGACATCCACCCCGCCGACCTGCTGGAGGGGCACATGGACAGGATACTCAGGAGGGCGGTCGATTACGGTATTGACCCTGTAAGCGCTGTGCAGATGGTCACCATAAACCCTGCGGAGCACTACGGCCTCAGCACAGGGGCAATAGCGCCTGGATGGGATGCTGACTTCGTGGTGGTTGACAGCCTCAGGGACTTCAACGTTAAGAGGGTCTACATAGATGGTAGACCTGTGGCGGATAGGGGCAGATACCTCATCAGGAGATCCGGGGGAACCAGGGCACCCCCCAGGAAACTTGAAGTGCCTGATTTTCCAGTTGAGAGATTGAATATCAGGGCTGAGGGTGATGAAGCCACTGTGAGGGTCATAGATGTACTGGACGGCCAGCTCATAACTGAAGAGCTAATTGCAACCCTGGAAGTTGAGGACGGCACCGTGCAGGCTGACACGTCCTCAGATATCCTCAGGGTATCTGTCCTTGACAGGTACGGGAGGGGTAATATCTCCAGCGGCTTCGTTCATGGATTCGGCCTCCAGGAGGGGGCAATAGCATCAACAGTTGCCCATGACTCACACAACCTGATCGTGGTGGGAGTGGATCCTGAGCTGATGAAGAGGGCGGTTGATATACTTAAAAAAGCAGGAGGGGGTCTTGTGGCGGTCTCAGGGGATGATCACAGGGTCCTTCAGCTTCCTGTGGCAGGTCTGATGTCAGATGGGGATGTATTTGAGGTTGCAGATGGATTTGAGAACCTCAACACTTTCACTGAACAGCTCGGGTCACGTCTCAGCGCACCCTTCATGACCATGTCCTTCCTCTCGCTCCTCGTCATCCCCCGGCTGAAGATAGGGGATAGGGGTCTCTTTGATGTTGAGAAATTTGAAATTAAAAACTTAATGGAGATGTGAAAATGGGAGTTAAAGAAGATATTCGTGGACAAATTATAGGAGCATTAGCAGGAGCCGATTTCCCAATAAATTCACCAGAAGAACTAATGGCAGCGCTTCCAAACGGTCCAGATACTACTTGTAAATCTGGAGATGTAGAATTAAAAGCATCTGATGCTGGACAAGTACTTACTGCTGATGATTTTCCATTTAAAAGTGCTGAAGAAGTTGCAGATACTATAGTGAACAAAGCAGGATTATAAGCCAAAATCGACTTCCTACTTTTTCTTTCTTTTCTTTTTTAAGGATAATTAATTATTATCTTATAATAGGTTTTAATGGAGAAATTAAAATGGATAAGCCCAATAGTAAAGAAAATAAGCATAAGTCCCGTTGTACTGAATGTCCGTCATATAATGAATGTATGTGCGTTTGGTTAGATTATTTTGCTGGAAAAATAGAATAATTTGCAGTAATATTAAGTCCTACTGCTTTCACTACAGATTAAATATTAAACAATCAATAATTTTCAATTGATTTTAAGAATGCCCCCCCTCCAGTTTTCAATAGTTCAACCGGAGGGGATAATAGTTCTGAAACGATTATTTTTTCAAATATTTTTTAAAATTACTGAGCATTATGAGTAGATTATATCCTTTTTCAGTAATCATATAATCTCCACGTTCATGACGCTGCAATATCAAGTCACTTTCAAGTAATTTTTGTATGTGGAAAAGTAAATTACCACCACGAAGCCCTGTAAGTTCTGAAAGAGCAGTGAATGTCATGGTTTCAGAGGCCATAGATTTAAGAATTTGAAGTCTCTGTTTATTAGAAATAGGTTCAAGAACACTCTTAACCATAATTTCTTCAGGAATAGAAGATATCTCAGTTTTATCCTCTTTATTATTGTCATATATTTGTAGAGAGCCAATTAGATTTATTTGCTTATCAAATAGTGAGTCTACTTCCTTAAAACAAATATCACATTTATCAAAAGGAGCACTTTTCCTTATTTCATCTAATTCCTCTCTTTTCTCTTCTATAATTTCTTTGGAAACATGTTCCTGTTTTATAAGTTTAGAATTATTTTGTAGAAATCCGTTAAATTTCTCTTTACAGGTTTCCCGCATCTTACAGGGATTAACCATATTTTGTTCTAAATCATTTTCAATATCATCAGAAATATAAACAGATACTGAATTCAAAATATCCTTTTTTAAGTTGCTTAGCATTAAATCAAGGTATTCTTGATTAGATTTTTCCATCAAACGCTTGATATCCTGATGTATAGCTTCTAATTTCATTCGGGCATCATAGAATTCAGGATTATCCATTTTATTTAGATTTTCCATAAATTATTTTATTGATTTAGATAGTATTAAAGGTTTCTTTCTTGACCTTTTAAGTCATATTTGTGTATAAAACTGTACTTAGTACATTTTAATGACGGTTTAGTATATATTTCTAATAAACAATAGTTATATTTGAATTTGTGGATGTTCTCGTGCCCTGATAGGGGTTAGTTACTTTTCATGGGGCAGCAATCTCATGATATCTTTGATTCAAGGGCCTGGATTATCCTCCTCATGGCCTCCTTCTCCCTGGGGCCCCCGACCTTCCTTGCAACCCGGTTCATCTCAGCGATCCTCTCCCTGAGGACCAGAGGGTCTGAAAATTCAGCTCGCGTATAGGCTATCAGTGACTCAATAACAGCGTATATGCCACGGTTGAGGGCCATCCTGAAGCTTTCAGCCCTCATAACATCACCTGCACGGGCCTTCACAACATGAAGTTCTGACTCACCGAACCGGTCCCTCTTCACCAGCTTCTTCACAGAGACAACCTCTGCAGTGAAGAATGCATCGGCACCCCTGAGGTGAAGGAAGTCCCTGTAATGGCTGAACATGTCCTCCTCAAGGTCACCCAGTGTTGAATCGGTGAATATGAGGGGGTCGAGGGTCACGTTAACGGTGAACCGCCCATTATTCAGCACATTCTCCACTGTACGGGTCCCCTGGTAGAGGTAGAGTGTCACTGTATCGTCACCGGTGCATAGCACACCTATGGGGGCTGCGTTCCCCACCATTGAATCGTCCCAGGTAACGACGATGGTCTCGTAGAGCCGTCCCCTCTCCATTTCCAGGGCCTGCAGGTCCTTGAAGTGGGTGTATTCAACTTCAGAGGGCTTACCGGAATTTTCTTTCAGAGCACCGGACAAGTAAACCCCTCAGCCCCTGAGGACGTAACCATCTATGTCTGCATTGATAACACAGTCAAAGTCAAGGAGCTCGTACCAGCCAGCCCTGGCGAACATGTCCATGTAGCAGAGCCCCATAAGCTCTCCTCCTTCTTCCAGGGCATCTTCAACCAGTTTTTTAACATCCTCGATGTCTGAGCCTATACCTGGCATTGAGAGGCCCCCGAGGAGTACAAGAACGTCCACATTCCCAGGGCTTATTTCGCCGAGTTCAACACCATATTCAGTTACTTCGAGCTTTCTGGCCTTACTGAAATCTGTATTGGGTATGAATATGTTATCCTTGTCCCGCACAGCGTATGCGAATAGCTGGGCGAAGGGTGTGCATACCCCGGGAACTCCTGCAAAGCCTATTCTCTCAGCATCCTTAACTGCCTCCCGGAATACACCGAGATGCTCCTTTATACCCCTGAATTCCTTTAACTTCTCCATGTGAACACCTCAAGATTATAATTATAAATTACTGATCCACATATAACTTTTCTTACTGTAAATATTCTCTTGAGTGATGATCATGGAGATAGAAAATGTTAGAAGGGCTCTTGAGATGATCTCCTCTGCAGAGGACTTTGGAATCCTCATACCTGAGGTGAGGTCAAATATTGTAATGGCGAGGAGTAATCCCTGCGGTCCAGAGGATGTTGTTGCGGTCCCGGGGAGGATCACTGAGTTTCAGGGAAGGGCCTTCGCGTGCCGCGACCCTGAATACGGGGCTTCCTCGCACATGGCCCGCTTCATAATAGCCCTTAATGAACACCTCCCGGGGAGAAGAAGTGCACTTAATATTAAATTTGATGAGAGTATAATCAGTATATGTGAGGATATGGGTCTTGTGGTCTCATCCTATGACCGCAGCAGGGAACCCGACAGTGTGAGGGATACTGAGGGAGGCAGCATACCATGGGGTGTTGAGGAGGCCCTCAGGAACTCAGAGTCCCCTCCAGACGTCATATACCACAGGGGGGCATGGGGTAAGGAGCCCATGATAGTACTCACCGGCAGGGATGCTGTTGAAGTTGCAGAGCTTGCTATCAAGATACTCAGGAAATATAAAAGTTTAAAGGGGGATACAAGATGAAGTATGGGATGTTCAATGAACTCATGGAGCAGCCAGAGTCTCTTAGGAGGACCCTGAAGTCTGAAGGGGACAGAATGGCACGTATATCCAATGAAATACTGGAATGCAGACGTATATACCTTGTTGGGTGTGGCAGCTCACTTTCAACCTGTTACAGTGCAAGGGATGCAATCGCCATGAACTATGAGGTCAACATGGATGTTATGACTGGCTATGAGTTCTACTATCACAGACAGATTGATTACAGTGACTCTGCAGTCATATTCACCTCACAGTCGGGTGAGACCGCGGATACCCTCGCAGCACTCAGGAGGGCGAATGAACTCGGACTCAGAACCGTTACCATAACCAATGAACCCGGCAGCACCATGGCATCTGAATCCATGGAGACCATAGTGACCCGATGCGGACGTGAGGAGGCAATACTTGGCACCAAGACCTACATGACACAGCTCCTGGCCCTCTACAGGATACTCTTCGGGATGTACAGTGATGAAAAATCGGATGAGATAATGGGAGAACTTGAGAAACTACCCGGTGAGGTTGAGGATCTGCTGAGGAGAACAGAGGTTGAGTGCAGGGATCTTGCAGAGGAATATTCCGGTGAGGATATATTCTACTGTATGGGGAGCGGTCCTAACTATGGACTGGCCTACAAACTCGCAATGACGATGCTCATGGAGGGTGCCCTGAAGCATTCCTGTCCACTCTATTCTGGAGAATTCAGACACGGACTCATTGAAAGGGTTGAGGAGGGGGTCCCGGTTATATTCCTTGAATCTGGGCTGCCAGGTGATGAGCTGACAGAGAGGGCCCTGCGTTTCTGTGAGAAGCTGGGCGCTGAGAACCTTGTATTCCGGATGTCAGATTACTCTGACCTTAACGGGCTCATGTCACCCTTTGTACTTGCAGTTCCCCTCGAATGGTTCGTGTACTACCTCGCCCATTTCAACGGGGAGGACCCAGGCAGTACCAGGCACATAGGTAAGGTGAGATACTAGCCCCATCCAGCACATTTTTTTGGCAGGACCAGCAGTACTGACCCCAATGTTCTGCTTCAGAGAACACAGATGCACGTTAGACGGTATCCATAACTAGGGGCTCTCACTCTGCTATCTGAGGTGAAGAACACAGATGCACGTTAGACGGCATCCGATGAAGAAGATCTGAGACCAGGCCATAGCCTAAAACTATTCAGAGAACTCACGATCCTGTAAATGGTTGTTAGGGGTATGATGCCAGTGTGAGGGTTATTTCTATAGATTTTTCCCATATCCTGCTGGATGTACCCCGCTGGGGGGCTTCTGTGTGATTTCTATAGAGCTGTTTCCTTATATCCTAGGTGAACTGTAAAATTAGGAGGGTCAGTGAGCAGTTAATATGATCTCCAGATGAACTGCTGGCGGGTTCCCTTCAACCTTCGCTTTTTGCACGGGTTTTCCTGAAAAAATGAGTTTGGTGGTTTTATTCCACCTTTAAGGTCTGTTTCTTCTTGACCTCAACCTTTGGAAGTTCAACTGTGAGGACACCGTTTTCAAACTTTGCACTGGCATCTTCAACCCTGATCTTTTCAGGTAGCCTCATCTCCCTTTTTGCTTCACCGTACTTCCTTTCCTTCTTGATGAAATCAGCCTCTTTGATTTCGACTTCCTCCTCAAAGACTGCTGATATGGATATGGTGTTTTCGGTCAGTTCTATGTTGATGTCCTCCTTCTTAACACCTGGAAGGTCGGTTTTGATGATTATGGCATCATCTGTTTCCATGACGTCCATGCTGAGTTTTTCAGGTATGTTCTCTGCGTACTCTGCGATTTTCTTCTCGAACTCTTTCTGCATCTCCCTCATGTTCTTTATCATGTCTTCCATCATCTTCTCAGCCATCAGCCTTCTTTTCTCAAACATTGTCATGGGCTTCTCGAGTTTCTTTTTCATATAACCCCTCCAGTTTTTTTATTATCTTGGAGACCCCTCTGCCCTCGAATGCAGAAACTTTCAGTGGATCTTCAACCATATTAATATATTCTTCCAGATACTTAACATTTTCTGCAAGATCCATCTTGTTGAAGACCGTGACCACAGGGATGTCAAAGACGCTCCTTATGCCGAGGTAAAGGCTGTACTGGCTTTCAAGGGTGTATCCACATGTTTCAGAGGCGTCAAAGATGAACATTATCACATCTGCTATGTTCTCAAGGGCAACCATGGCCTGGAGTTCTATGTTGTTCATATCCTCAACCGGTCTGTCCAGGAGCCCCGGTGTGTCTATAACCTGTATCCTCTTCCATTTCCGCTCAAGGTGACCTATCTGGATCCCCTTGGTGGTGAAGGGGTAATCTGCCACCTCAGGCTCTGCACCGGTGAGGGTCCTGAGGAGTGTGGATTTTCCAACGTTGGGGAAGCCTGCTATAACGACCGTGAAGGCGTCAAGGTCCACTGTGGGCATGTTTCTCAACTTATTCTTTGCAAAGTCAAGAAAATCAAGGTCGCCCTCGATCCTCTTTATCACTGATGATATCCTGCCGAAGGCCTCCCGCCTCAGATGGGATGCATCAGACGGTTTTGAACGTTTTATACGGGCCATGTAATCAGATTCCAGCTGGTTAAGTATTCCAACAGCCCAGTTAAGTGCCCCGAGGGATTTTTTGAGTTCATCGACCCCCACGGTCACGTCTATATAGTCCTGGTAGAACTCTGGAAGGGACTCTATATCAGGTATTCTCTGGATTATCATCTTCAACCGGTCCCTTATGACCTGACATGCTGTCTGGACACGTGTTGACTCAATAACCTTGGCCTTCTTCTGGCCAGGAATCTTTGAACTCCGTTTAAGGGACGCGGCCTTCCTGGCCCTCCGGAATCCCTTATCAAGAAGTTCATCTGTTGTTGGAACTGTGGGTATGATCATAAAATCACTCTCATTAAACCTGTAACTTCTGTGGATCTATTTATCTTGATGTGCGGAGATATCTTTAATCCCCTCATGAGCAGTTAGCTTCAGCATGAACTTTAACCATCTTCATGGAATATCTGGGCCTGGAACCTGTAGACTCTGGTTTCAGGGTCATAGAAGCAGTCTGGCGGAAGACCCGCCTTCATACATGTGTTGCAGAGGAACTCCTCAGCGTCCCAGCCCCACTCCGTGGCGACCTGTGGAAGGAGAAGTCCCCTGGCCCATCCCCTCTCAACGATCAGACCGTCGACACCGACCCTTATGAGGCTGGGGTAATCTGCCGGGCTTTCAACCTCAAGGGGCTCCGGTGGTGTCAGTACACTGACCTCAACATCTATATCATCGAGCTCCTCAGGTTTAACAGGGGGAAATCTGGGGTCACCTGTCGCAGCAGATATGGCGGCCTCAATAAGGGCATCTATCAGGGGTTTCACCGGTTCTGGATAACCTATACATCCCCTCAGATTCCCTTTCTTCTCAAGTGTAACGAAAACTCCTCTTCTTTGCCTGAAAACATCAGGGAGATCATCAGGGAGTCTGAGGTTTTTTGATCCACGCAGGTGCTCCTCTATGGCCATCCTCGCGATTTTAACAAGAGTTCTACCTTCATCCCGGGATAATGGCGCGTACTTCATGTTCCACCCACCATGGCATTCCTTATCCTCACGTGGGGGCCCCCATCGCCCACAGGGACGCTCTGCCCGGATTTCCCGCAGAAGCCAATCCCCAGCCTGAAGTCTGAACCAACCCCGTCAACATTTTTGAGGGTCTCCAGGACGTTTCCTGAGAGGGAGACATCCTTGACGGGTTCTGCAATTTCACCATCCTGTATACGGAATGACTCAGCAGCATTGAACTGGAAGATGCCCTTACCGGTATCCACCTGGCCCCCCCTTGAACCCCTCAGGTAGACACCATTCCGGATATCCTCTATGAGTTCATCGAAGGATAAATCGCCTGGTTTGAGGTATGTGTTGCTCATCCTGACAATGGGCTGGTCCCCTATGGCTGAACGGGCATTCCCTGATGGTTCAAGACCAAGTTTGAAGGCTGTTTCCCTGGAGTTAAGGAGTGAAGTGAGGACGCCGTTCTCCACTAGAACGGTTTCAGCGGCCCTCACACCCTCTGCATCGTAGCTGTAACTCCCAAAACCATCAATCGTAGGGTCGTCGATGATGGTAACACCCTCAGAGGCAATCTTCTCCCCCAGTTTACCCTCGAGTATGGAGTCACCCTGCAGTATGAGGTCTGCCTCGGCTGCGTGCCCCAGTGCCTCATGTATGAATACACCCGTAAGTTCGGGGTCAGTTACTATATCAAAGCGTCCTGATGGCGGCGGACTCGCCTTGAGGAGCCTAACAGCCTTTTCACCGGTCCTGCGACCGAGCTCCTCAATGTCCTCCCTCTCCAGTATTTCGAAGCCACCGGTTCCACCGCAGCTTTTGTGGCCGAACTGTATCCCGGAGCCATCCGATGCAACAGCGTTTAGAAAGAGGGCGACCCTGGTCTCAGCCATCTCAATGAGTGACCCCTCTGAGTTCAGGAAGGCAGATGAGCTCTCCATGTCAACGTAGCTCACAGTGGTGCTCACAACACCATCAACTGATGCGGCATGGTGTGCATCTGATACCAGCTCCCGCTTCTCAGCTGCAGGAACATCTGAGGGCGGCCGGGATGACCTTACCATGGTTTTGTCAACAGAGGGGGCACCTGAACCCACCTGGACATCGCCCCTGAGGGACCCGGTCATCTTTATGGCCTTAAGGGCCATTTCACCGAGCCTGGAGGGTTCATCTGTAAAGGCGAATCCCCATGAACCATTCCTCAGCACCCTTATCCTGAAACCAGAGGCTCTCCCGGATTTAACCTCCTGCAGTTTACCGTCCTTCATCAGAATGGAACTGGTCCGGGAGGTGCCAGCCCTTATATCTGCATATTCCACCCTATCCTCTATGTCCATGAGTATGCTGCCAAGATAATCAGTGTCAATCTCCATTTCCCATCAGCCTTCAAAAGTTTCTCTTATTAATTCTGTAGGTGGGTGCTTATGATTCTTTTGATGTCACACTGAAGTTCACATGCAGTGGTTCTGTGAACTCAAAATATTTAAATGAACATCCATATACCAGTAATCAGTTCATTTATGGATAGCACCGGATGTGGTATAATTGAAGACAATTGAGGAGATAAACCAGAAGATCAGGGATGGGGATGCTGTGGTTGTCACCGCAGCCGAAATGACAAGGATAGTTGCTGAAAACGGCCCCATGGACGCTGCAAAGGAAGTTGATGTTGTTACAACAGGTACATTTGGTGCTATGTGTTCATCAGGCGCTTTCCTCAACTTCGGACACTCAGATCCTCCCATAAAGATGTCAAGGACCTACCTCAATGGTGTTGAGGCTTACTCTGGACTCGCGGCAGTTGACGCCTACATAGGCGCAACACAGCCAAACCGTGACCCCGACATAGGGCTTGACTATGGGGGCTCACATGTAATAGAGGACCTCATAAGGGGGAAGGAGGTTGAACTGGTGGCAGAGGCCTATGGAACAGACTGCTACCCCCTCAAGAATGTTGAAACCCTCATAAGCCTTGAGACCATAAACCAGGCGGTCATGGTTAACCCGAGGAACTGCTACCAGAACTATGCAGTGGCGGTCAACTCCACAGAGGAGACACTCTACACCTACATGGGAACACTGCTCCCCAACTATGGAAACGTCACCTACTCCAGTGCGGGGGAGCTCAGTCCCCTCCTGAATGACCCCTACTTCCAGACCATAGGTGTCGGCACAAGGATATTCCTCTGCGGCGCAGAGGGCTACATAGTGGGGGAGGGTACCCAGCACTCAACAGAGGCTGAGAGGAGAAATGGTGTACCTGTTTCACCATCAGGCACCCTCATGCTGAAGGGTAACATGAAGGAGATGGATCCAGAATATGTGAGGGGAGCCACAATGCCCAGGTACGGCCCAACACTCTACGTGGGCGCAGGGATACCCATACCAGTACTCAACGAGGACATAGCGGCTTCAACAGGAATATCAGATGAGGATATAGTCTGCAGGGTCATTGATTATGGTGTACCAGGGAGATCAAGGCCCGTGATTAAGGAGACCAATTATAAGGAGCTCAGATCAGGGAAGATTGAAATAAATGGCATGGAGGTCCCGGCATCACCACTCTCATCAATCAGGAGGGCCCTGAAGATTGCAGAGGAACTCAAATCATGGATTGAAAGGGGCGACTTCCTGCTCACAGAGCCAGTTAAGCGCCTACCCTCAAGATCAGCCACCCGACCCCTTGAGATAAGAAGACCCTCCATCATGGTGCGGGAACTTGAGAGCAAACCGGTCATCATAACCCACCAGGAGGACGACCTTAAGGATGTGGCCAGGAAGATGGTTGACAATAACATAAACCACATACCCGTCGTTGACAGTGAGGGCGTCCTGAGGGGTATCGTAACATCATGGGACATTGCAGACGCCGTGGCAAGGGGTAAGAGGAAACTCAGGGATATCATGACCCGCAAGGTGGTTGTTGCAAGGGAAAATGAGCCCGTGGACGTTGTTGCAAGACGCATAGATAAGTATAACATTTCAGGTTTACCCATAGTTGATGATGAAAACCGCGTTAAGGGTATAGTGACCGCGGAGGACATTTCAAGGTTAATAGGGAAAGTTGATAAGAGGGGAGAATCAATATGAAGGCCTGGCTTAAATTCTCACCGAACATTGTTAACAAGTCAATAATATCAGAAGCCATAAAGAAGTATGACATCGAGTTCAACATCCTGAGGGCAAACATCACACCCCGTGGGGGTAAGATGCTTGTTGAGATCAGCGGCCCCGAGGAGAGGGAGGGGATAGACTTCATAGAGGAGGCCGGTATAGAGGTGCACCCCGCAGTGAGGGTCGTTAAGAAGGACCGTGAGAAGTGCATGGACTGTGGTGCCTGCGTATCCCTCTGCCCGGTTGGCGCCATATGTATCGAGGATGACTGGGAGATAGTCCTCGATGACAGGAAATGTATCGGCTGCAGCTTCTGTGTAAACTCCTGCCCCACAAAGGCCATAGTGCTGCTTGATTGATAGCTGAAAAGAGGGAACTATCATGGTCCTTGTGGTTGGCTCCGGTGCTGGAGGTGCAACCCTTGCAAGGGAACTTGCCATCCGGGGCATTGACGTTACCGTAATTGAGAGGGGCCCCTGTGTTAAGGATTCCGATGCATTCCTGTGCTATGATGAAGCTCCCGATGTGGATATCTTGAGGACAAGCTGCGCTGGAGGGTCAACCCTTGTTGCCGCAGGAAACGCCGTCCGGGTCCTTGAGAACACCCTTAAGGACTATGGGGTTGACATAACAGAGGACCTCCATGCCATTGAGGCTGAACTCAGGGTAAGGGAGCTTCCAGACACCCACACCGGCAGGGGCACAGCCCTGATAATGGATGCTGCAGAATCCCTTGGTCTCGGTGTAAAGAAGATGCCTAAATTCATAGACCCTGATAAATGCAGGCCCTGCGGTAAATGCTCATTCGGATGCCCGAGGGCTGCTAAGTGGTCTGCAAGGAGATTCCTTGATGAGGCAGTTGAACACGGGGCTGTTCTCATTGAAGAAACCGAGGCAAAGAACATAATTGTCAGGAATGGATCAGTTTCGGGTCTGAGAACATCCCGGGGAGATTTCCATGATGAAACGGTTGTGCTGGCAGCTGGAGCCATCGAAACCCCCAGGATACTCATGAGGGCGGGTATAGATGCAGGTAACGGACTCTTCATGGACACCTTTGTGACCGTGGGGGGTATACTTGAGGGGGTTGGGTTCTGTGATGAGGTCCAGATGAACGCCCTCATAGAACTTGATGGTGTTATACTCTCACCCCACTTCTCAACCCTCCTGTTCCCTGAGGATGATAGGAGGAACGTCCTGGGTATCATGGTTAAGATAGCCGATGAGAGATCTGGACGTGTGGAGGCCGACAGGATTGTCAAGCACCACACCGTCAGGGACATCAGTCTCCTCTCAGGGGGTGCAGCCATTGCAGGGAGCATACTCTCACGGGCCGGTGTTGGGGCGGGCACGTTGAGGTCCACGAGACCCAGGGGGGCCCACCCTGGTGGTACCGCTTCCCTGGGGGAGGTTGTTGATGAGAACCTGGAGACCTCCATTGAGGGCCTCTTTGTGGCCGATGCGAGTGTGCTGCCAGCAGCGCCTGGTGCTCCACCCATACTTACCATAATGGCACTTGCAAGGCGTCTGGCACGCCATATAGTTTCAGTTTTATGATGGAGCCTTTCCCGATCTTAATACATGCTGCTGTTATTCAATTTCTGGATTATTTTTTTATATCGGCGATAACATACCTATATCAAAGGTGAAATTATGAAAAACTCATGGCTTAAAATCATGACCCTCCTATTTTCGGCTGTGCTTCTGTTCTCCACTCTTCAGGTAGCATCAGCCATCAAAACTGAGATAATCTACACGGGTACAGGGGGGGATGTGTCAAAGAACTACTACATAAAGAAGTACACCCCCAGGACCCAGGTAACGTCCGAGGTGTTCCAGGCAGCCAGAAAGGGAACACCCATGTTCACATTTGGCAATGGAGGGGGGAAGAAAGTTATAATAGTGGCGGGTGTCCATGGAAATGAACTTCCAGCGTCCATAGCCGCTGTGAAACTCATAAACTACTTATCTGGCAGGAATATCAGAGGCACTGTCTACGTTGTACCCTTCCTCATACCATCATCCACCGCGAAAACTTACAGATACTGGAAGGGTAAGAACCCCAACAGCATAGCGAATATCAGGGGGACACCCACAAACAGGATACTCCAGATTGCACTTTCAAGGGACGTGGATGCAGTCGGTGACTTCCATTCAACAAGGCCTGGGGGAGTCCCGGGGAAAACATCCATCCTCTGTACAAGGATCCCCACCTATGAAAGCTACCGCATGGCATACCAGATGAGCCGTTACAGCGGGTCAGCCTTCATACCGGCTCAGGTTGCAGGTAAGGATTATCCGGGAGCCCTTGAGGATGTATGCAACCTTGCAGGTATCCCTGCAGTGACCGCTGAGGTCAGATCTCCCCATGGCTCAGTGGCATCTGGAAGTGTCACAAAATCCTATACTCAAATGATAGGCTTCCTCAAGTACAATGGGGTCATCTGATCTTTAAGAGGAGTCTCTATTTTATCTTACTATTTTATCCCCTCAGGCTTTTTTTCTGAAAAATGAAGGGTTCATTTTTATCTTTTTTAACGGTTTTTTTGAAAAAATGAAAGTTTCAGGTGATGAGGTCCTTTATGAACTCCACCACACTGTCAATCAGGCTCTCACCGACCTTCACAGATGATGGGAACACCATCTTGCTCCTTTCGGTGTGGTTCTGGATTATCTGTGCAAACATGGCTGTGTATTCATCCCTGCCGATCTTATCAGCACCCACCTGCACATATGATGGGAGCCTGCCATTACGCCTGGTGAACTCATAGACCCTCCGTGCAACGTCACGGTACTCTGTCCTTGACAGTGTCCCGGTGTAGGTGTTAATGGATGATGAGGCATCTGATATCCCTGTGGTGTTCTTCCTTATGGGAAGCCCTGCAATGTACTGTGATGCAAGGTATACCCATTCCTGCCGGGGCATTAACGTGGCCTCTCCCCTGACTATTCTCCTGGCGTCTGTGGATAGCGTTGTGGGGTCAATCTCATGCCTTGCAACGTATCTGGAGGTATCCATATCCCCCAGGTGATCTCCATCTGCAGAGTAGGCATAGTCAATCAGCTTCATGGCTGTGAGGTGTATCTGTTCATCACGGCTGAAGTTCTTGGGTTCTATGAGAAGTATACCTGCATCCCTCAGGAATCTTGCAGGTTCATTTATCCCTGCGAAGTATGCGCTGGAGAAGTTATCGTCCCAGGCCCTCGGCAGGTATCCAGTCGAGGCAAGGTTGAGACTTCCATAGTTCACATAGACGATACCATCAAGTCCACTGGCATAGGATCTCAGGTACCCTTTCTTCACGCCTGATACAGTACCGTACATTGTGCCGGGACATGCTGCAGCTATGTAAACAGCCAGCGAACCATTCGGGGCGTTCTTAATCGCCCGGTCAGCCTCTCCAGGGGCGGGTGACTTCTCATCAATTATGACCCTGGCTGAACCACTTATCTCGGCCCTTATGGACTCCATCAGGCTCCTGCCATTCACACCACTGAGCCTGTCAGAGCTTATGTATATGGTTTCTGGGTTGCCTGATGCGTAACGGTTCATTATAATCGAGGTTGTGGGGTACCCTGAAGACCAGAGGGATGTGCCGTTGACCTTCACTCCTGTTGAAATACTGTAGGATGCCCTGGTCTTCCAGATTACCATGGCAACCGGCAGAAGCTTCCCTGGCGCTGATACCTTCCGTGAAGATGCTGGCCGGACTGCGCTGAGGGTTGCAGCATCACTTCCATACCAGACCCGCCTGCAGGGTATTCCAAGACCCCTCAGGGATGAGGACGGTATGGCTGACGGAGATGCGCATATGATTATGCTCCTGGGCTTTAAACGTTTTATTTCTGTCCTGGTGGCTGCTGGTAATGTTTTACCGGCTATAAGCAGGGGAGCATCGTTTTTTATTGCAAGATATGCTGCTGAAATGTCTGACCCTGTCCCCAGAACAACCACGTCACTCCGGGTCCAGTAACGTGCAAGTGAAGATGTCCTTGCAGGGATCCTGGTCCCGTTTAACCTTATATCGCCGACAACCACCGGGTTCTGGCCCCTGAGATACTTCACCACAGACTTCTCAGGCGTGTAACTGCTGATTATCAACCTGCCATCTGTATGGGCCGCTGCAGGTGCAGTTATGACAGCATGGGAGGGGTTCGTTACAAAAAGTGCTGCAGATGCAGGCGAAACTAAAAGGAGGAATGCCATCAGAATGACAGCTAACTTCAATCTCATGGTATCACTCCTGGAACTGTGACTGGCTCTGGGTGATCTGGCTTTCAGGGTATTCAAATTTCATGGTATCACTCCTAGAACTGTGACTCTATCTCATCAGCCTCAATGAGGCGCTCACAGTAGTAGCAGCGTAGGAGAACGGGTTCCTCTGAGATGACATAGAAACGGTTCTCAACACCCTCGTCACTGTTTGTGATGCAGTTGGGGTTGGGACATCTGAGGATGCCCCTCACCTCATCCATGAGCCTCACCTTGGCCTTCTCAACAATCTTATAATCCCTCACAATGTTTATTGTAGCTCTGGGGGCTATGAGGGCTATCTGGTCAACCTCCGAGGGTTTGAGTTCCCTGTTCTCTATTTTAACTATGTCCTTGGATCCAAGCTGGGAGGAATCCATATTCATGGCAACGGTCACCTTGCTGCGCCCATCAGGGAGCCCAAGGATGTTGAGGACATTCAGAGATCTGTTTGCGGTTATATGATCGATAACTGTTCCGTTCTTTATTGGTTTGACCCTCAGTTCAAAGGGTTTCTTCATATCCATCCCTCTTATTATCTGACGTTGAATGGGGAAGGGACATCCCCTATTCCCCTTCACTGGTGAGGACCCTCCTATTTTCTTCCAGCAACGTTGAAGGTTTCAATGAATCTTGCATACACTGGTCTTGTGATGAAGACTCCTATGATGACTCCGAGGACCGTTGTGAATGCAAAGCCAGCAAGGAGACCTATACCTGTGGCACCCCTTGAAAAGCCTATGTATGCCAGTGGAAGCATTGCAGCTATGAGGGTACCTGCTGATGCGAATATTATGAAGAAGGCGTCCTTTATCCTGAACTTCCTCCTTGTTCTGCGGCCCTCACCCGAGAGGACCTCGTCTGTTATGATTATCTGGTCGTCCACCCCGGTACCTATCGCTGCCAGTATACCTGCTATGGCTGCAAGGTCGATGTTCCACCGGATAACAGCAGCCGCTCCCAGTATAAGCAGGAGCTCTGCGAGGGTTGTGAAAAATATTGGCAGGACGAGGATTGGGCTGCGGTACCTCACTATGAGTATCACCGCTATTGCCAGAACCGCGAGAAGCCCGGCGATCACTGCACCCTCTGCGAACTGTTTTCCGAGTTCAGGGGATACGCTGCTCACACCGACTATCTTAACCTTAACCGGCAGCGAACCTGATTTGAGGAGGGTCTCTATCTCCTTCGCCTGGACCTCGGCCTCTGCCTTGCTGTTCTCTGCCCCTGTTATCCTGACATCTGTGACCGGTTTTCCAGTGGCAACCTCGGCTGATATTTCAGGGGCTGTTATGAGGCGGTCGTCCAGGTACATCTTAACGGGTTCTCCTGCCTTGCCCCTGGCTGCCTCTGCGAACTTCCTGGCGCCATCTGTTGAGAGTCTGAATGGGACCTCCCATTCATTCCCGGTTATTATGGGGGGCTGGACGCTCACAATATCTGTGCCTGTGAGAACGGTCTCGTTACCTATCTTTGCCTCAAACTTACCGGGTTTACCAACTATATCTGCGACCTGGTCCGGCTGGACGCCAGCAATTTCAACTATAACGTTCTGGTCTCCGCTTGCACGCACCTTCACATCCTTCACACCGAATATGTTGAGCCTCTTATCAAGTACACTGGTTACGGTGTTCATGGTGGCGGCATCAACCGGCCTCTCGAGCTGTATCTGTATGAGTGACCCTCCCTGAAGGTCAAGTCCCTGCTGAATACCCATGGTTGATATTGCAGTGATACTCGCCGCCACGAGGACTATGAGGAGTATCACCCTGTAATCCTTAAGAAACTTTGATACCTTCCTGTTCATGATCTAACCTCCAGGTACCATCTCAGAATTCCAAGGTTCATGAGCCATGTGGTCAGGATATCCGCCAGGAGCCCAATTATCAGGACTGCTGCTATATCACTCAGCACCCTGGCCTCGGGCATCACAAACACCGTCACAAGGTAGAGTGCTGCCATTGATGCGATTGCAGCTATGGACATTGTAACACCCGTCTTCATGGCCCCCAGGGCCCTCTCGTTTATGGTCCCCTTCCTGCGTTTAAGGACCCTTGTGGTAAGGAGTATGTCTGTGTCCACGCTGTAACCTATGAGCATCAGTATCGCACCGACAGATGCCAGTGAGAGGGGTATGCCAAAGAGTGACATCCCACCCACGGCTATTATGATATCAGATGCTGCTGCGAGTATAACTGCCAGTGAGGGGACCGGGTCCCTGAATATTATGAAAACCGTCACCGACATGAAGAGGAATGCGAAGCCAATGGCCCAGTAGATCTGGTTCATGGCCTGTTTGCTCAGAACGGGACCGACTGCCTTGTAACTGTTGATGGTTGCGGTGCCCCTGAGGGCTTCACTCACCTTCACAACATCCATGTCTGTACCGAACTGTACCGTCACCCTTTCCCCTCTTATGGAGAGGACCTTAATGTCTCCTGTGCCCAGTTTCTCCCTGAGGAGCGATTCCAGTTCGGCCTGGGTAACGCTCTTCTCGAGGGTCAGCTCTGCAAGGGCTCCACCCTTAAGGTCCACGACTCTCGTTGAGTCCATTGAAGACAACGAGAAGTAGCGCAATTACAGTTATGGCTGCTGGTATGGCTATGAGTGGCCTGTATGACTTTAAAATGCGGTCAATCAAGACGATCACCTTTAAAGTTTCTCCCATCTGTCAAATAGATCACCTGGCTTCGTATATCTTCAGGTCCTTCTCATTGATTGTTCTGAGGGTATCCTCCCTCACCTGGATGAGTTCTTTGCCCGCGGTTTTCTGGATGAAGAAATTTATGATCCTTCCTCCCCGTGCTCCTATCTTCTCTGCCATTCGCTCTATCGCACCCTCACCTCCCTGCCGGCTCATGGTGGTGAAAAGTATCACGTCCTTTCCAAGGAAATCCACCCTGTCTATGAGTGTTATTATTGCGGGGGCGGGTTTACCTGCCCAGGTGGGTGTTCCAAGGTATACAAGGTCGTAACCTGAAAGGTCGACCTTTTCGGGCTTGATTGGTGTCTTTGACTCTCGAAGGGCATCTATGGATGATCTGAAACTGCTCATGAATCCTTTTCTATCATCAAGGTCCCTGATCTCAATAAGATCAGCATTCAGTTCCTCTGCAAGGGTCCTTGCAACCATTGCAGTGTTCCCGCTGCGAGAATAATAAATTACACACGTTTTCATCATATCACTCAGCTTATTCACCTAGGGATGAGATTTGATGGCATCATATATATTTCTGCCCATTTAATAACGGTCCTGTGCTATGGGTACATCCCGGGGAAATCAAGACCCTCGACCTCCCTGAACCCGAACATTATGTTCATGTTCTGGATGGCCTGACCGGATGCGCCCTTCACAAGGTTGTCTATGGCTGATACTATAACAGCCCTCTGATTATCATCAACCTCAAAGCATCCGATCTGGCAGAAGTTGGAGCCCCTGACTGCACTGAGCCCAGGGATACCCTCAACAACCCTTACAAAGGGTTCTCCATCATAGAATCCCATGAATATGTCTGCGATTTCGCCCTGCTCCAGGTCCTCAAGGAGGAAGGTGTGGGCTGTTGTAAGGATGCCCCTTGTCACCGGGACGAGGTGTGGTGTGAAGCTGAGCCTCACAGGATTCAGCCTTGAGAGTTCCTGCCTTATCTCCGGTGTATGCCTGTGGCCTGTTACATTGTAGGGAATTACATTATCACTGCAGTGAGGGTAATGGGTCAGGGCTGTTGGCTTAACACCCGCACCACTCACCCCTGTCTTCGAATCGATTATGAATGTATCTGCAATCTTCTCATATACCAGGGGGAGACATGCAAGTATTGCACCCGTCGGGAAACAGCCAGGATTTGCCACAAGATCTGCGGAGGCTATTTCCTCCCTGTGTATCTCAGGAAGACCATAAACCGCTTCGAGGGGGCTTTCGTGTTTGATTCCATACCATTCCTCATAGGTTTCAGTGTCATCAAAGCGGTAGTCACCGCTGAGGTCCACCACCCTTATACCCCTCTCTATAAGCTGGGGGACGATCTTCATTGAGGCCCCGTGGGGGGTGGCTGTGAAGACAAGGTCCGCGTCTATTTCACCGGCACCGACGTCTTCAAACTTCAGGTCAGTGTCCTGGAGGTGTGGATGCACCCTCGACACGGGAACACCACTGTACTGCCTCGATGTGGCTGAGACCACCTCCACCTCCCTGTGGTTCTCGAGGAGTCGCAGCAGTTCACCTCCAGTGTATCCACTGGCTCCGATAATACCCACACTTATCATCTTGATCACCTTAATTGACTTGACTGTGATAATTACTTTGGTGAACTGATTTAATAAGGTGTTATGGTTTAGATGCCTTAACTGATATGATAATCCGTGCTGGCGGCCACCTCTAATCACCTGTGACGGCGGTACGCCTCCCACCTATACCCACCTATATAATGTCCATCACTGACCTGGGTACTCTGGATAGTCTGCGAGGGTATGGTGGGGCCTCCCACCCATATAATGTCCATCACTGACCCGGTCGTGGCCACCAAAATTTATAAGTATTTCATGGACAACCTTTAACTGTCCATGGGGATATCTTCCCCATGAATGGAGGCGGTAAAATTAAGCGTCACTCGATACTTGCATTACTGCTGCTTCTCGGAGTAGTGGTACTGCCTGCTGGAGATGTGAATGCAGCTGAATCAAATCTAACATCCAGTACAACCGGAAACACAAGTGCTGCATATACAAAGGCATCAGCATCGACCACAGTGAACTACACCTACCATGAATACGTCCCCTATAAGGTGCGGGTGAAGGTATCCTACCTTAAGCCCTACAGGGTGAAGGTTAAAAAGGCCACCAGGACCTACTACTACCGGAAGGGGAAATACAGGGTCCGTTACACCTATGCCTACACCTATGTGACCCGGTACAAAAAGACCTACCGCTGGGTTACCGAGACACGATACAGAAAGGTTACAAGGGTCGGATACGCTGAACTCTCTGATTATCTGAAGGAAACCGATAACTGCCAGGTTTCGGATGAGGAGATCTCTTCTCTAAGCAGTAACCTCACATCAGGCTGTAACTCAACCTATGATAAGGCGGTAAGGATCTTTAACTGGGTCCGTGACAGCATAGACTACAGTTTCTACTACAATACACGTAAAGGCGCCGTTGGTACACTCCACAGTGGATCAGCAAATTGCTGCGACCATACACACCTTCTTGTTGCCCTTGCCAGGGCATCAGGCATACCCGCAAGGTACATGCATGGTAACTGTGTATTCAGGAGCGGTAACACCTATGGACACGTCTGGGGACAGCTGTACGTCAATGGAAGATGGTATGACGCCGATGCAACAAGTTTCTCAAATGCCCTGGGAACAGTGAATAACTGGGACAGGTCCAGTGCATTTATAAAGGGCGTTTACGCAGAGCTACCATTCTGATCTTCAAAAATAACTTATTTTTTTTATTTTGCAGCTTAAAAATCGAGGCACTATCTCTGCTTCACCATCAACAGTTTTTAAGTGAGTCCTCATCGAATTCCATGCTGCGGATCCTTTTAATTATCTTGCAGGTGCTGTCAAGTTCAGCGTCCCTGTACTTCTCTATCCTCCTGACCTCACATCCAAGGCCCCTCCTCCTGAGCTCATCACGCAGCTCATCAACATCAAACTTCTGATCGGGGCCAATGGCGATGATGTCAGGTTTTATACGGTGCACTATCTCAAACATATCGGTCTCACTGCCAAGGTAGGCCTCATCAACAGGCTTCAGCATCCTGACAACCTCAAGCCTCTGTTTCTCACCGACTATGGGGGTTCTCTTGCGGGCCCTGACTGTGGAGTCCCTTGCAAGGACAACCACCAGCCTGGCGTCCTCCCCACCAAGTTTCCTGGCCTCCTCAAGGAAGAACCCATGTCCGGGGTGTATTATGTCAAAGGTGCCTGTTGCCATAACTGTCTTCATTTTATCATCCTGCTGAAGGTGTTCATTTAAGGTCCTGATATTTGAGGGCCTCGGTGAGGTCTATGAGGCCCCTGTAGATGGCTGATCCTATAACGACCCCCATTACACCGGTCCCCTGCAGCATCCTCAGGTCATTTAGGCTGCTAACACCCCCGGAGTAGATTACAGGTATCTCAACTGCCTCCACAAGTTCACTCACGGGTTTCAGGTCAAATCCTGAGAGAAGACCCTCGAAGTCCACGTTGGTAAAGAGTATGCTACCAGCTCCCCTCTCCTGGAATTTCCTGGCCATCTCCTCTGCTGTGAAGGGGACCTTCTCTGTCCATCCCCTTATAACAACCCGTGAGTCCCTGCTATCAAGTGAGACCATTATGCGTTCCGATCCGTATTCACCTGCAAGTTCCTCAACGATGGCCGGATTTTCTATGGCCATGGTGCCCAGTATAACCCTCTCAAAGCCCATATCAAGGAGTTTCCCTGCATATTCTCTACTCCTTATACCTCCACCTATCTGGAGGGGCACTGAAACTCTCTCTGTGATCTCCTTCAGTATACCTGTATTCTTCTCAAGACCAAGGGCCCCATCAAGGTCCACAACATGGATTGTTTCAGCCCCCAGGGATTCCCACCTTCCAGCAACTCCGGCAGGATCATCAAGCACGACCTGCTCCGTACCGGGTTTTCCCTGAACAAGCTGAACACATTTTCCATCCTTTATATCCACGGCCGGTATTATAAGCATTCTGTCCTTCCAAAAGCTCATTTTATCACTGCTGTCAGTAATCTCCTGTTTGGGGTTTTCCTGATGAAGATATTTAAAATTTCCTTCCCCTCCTTTAAGATATTTAAGTATCCATGGATATAAATGGAAGGTGAAGGTGGTGTGCAATGGAGAATATCGGGGCCATCATTGAGGAATACCGGAGAACCACAGACGATGAGATAATGAGTGAAAGAACTGGAATCGGTCCCAGAGAGCCTATTAAGGATAATATAGAACTTAAAGATATTTTTAGGCCGGAGAGAATGTTCTTCTCCCGATTTGAAGATGATGGGACTTACGTTGCAAGCTTCCGCATGGGACACTTCAACATTCCAGATATAATTTCAGGTTCAGCAGCCGGTGTTTCCTACATCGGAGGCCTTAATCTCGGAAAGGCCCTCATATCTGAGGGTCTGGCTGATGACATCCACTCACTTGCAGAGTTCATGCTTGACCAGAAACTGGGCATTCTTGATGTTGCCTCTGAATGGGAGGATGATAAATACATCAGGATGGATGTGAGGGTCTATGAGTGCATTGAATGTGCCGGTCTTCCAAATATAGGACACCCAATATGCTTCTTTGAGGCAGGTATAATTGCTGGTGCCCTCTCTGAGATACTTGGCTGTGATGCAGATGCATATGAGAGACGCTGCTGGACCAATGGTTACTCCTTCTGTCAGTTTGATGTGAGAGCCAGGATATAGAGATCAGATTCATTTCTCTTCACTTTTTTCAGGGGGCACTGATCTTTATTACATTTCAGTTTTCCAGGACATAAGCTTACTTACCGTTCCAGTAGAGTATGAAGACCCCTGTAAGCATCACAATCCCTGAAATTCCCTGCATGATCGAGAATGGCTCTCTGAGGATTATAAATGCGAATATTGCCCCGAAAAGAGATGATAATGGAAAAAGGGCTCCGACCATGGAAGCACCTATCTCCCTTATTGCGATGTAGATGAGTATGAAGGAGCAGCCAATGCTGAAGACTGAAACCCCGAGTGCATAGGGGAGCATTTCAAGGGGAAGTTCAGTGTTTATACCAAGAATAAGCATGATTATAAGGAGCACAAAGCCCCCAACAGAGCTTTTAACCCCAGATATAAATATAAGGTCCCTTTTTCTGCTTAAAAACTTGCTCAGGACGGTGTCAAGGCTCCAGAAGAACGCTGCCGCCATCACAAGGAAATTTCCGGTAACAGCAACGTTCCGTAGAATGGTACTGAAATCACCCTCAGTTAAGAGGTACACAGCACCCAGTATGATGAGGACTATCCCCAGGAAATCCTTCAGCTGAAGGGTCTCCCTGAAAATTAGGTAGCCCAGTAAAATAATGAAGAGAACCTCAACGTTCAGTATGAGTGATGCGTTAACCGCTGTGGTATCCCCCAGTCCTGTGAGGAAGAGGAGAGGTGCTATCACAGTACTCAGGAGTGCTGTAAGAAGAAGAATCAGGTAATCATTCCTTTTTATCCTGGCTTCGCTTTCACCTTTTCTGTTTATGGCGTTAAGGACATGCTCCCGAAGGGGGGTTTCCCTTATGAAGAAGAGGAAGATTCCGGCAATTATGTAGGTGTAGGCCCCGATGGTCACAGGATGCATGCTGGAGAGCATTATCTTATCAAGTGTTGCAGAGATACCAAAGAAAATCGTTGCAGTTATAATACTGATATAACCCCACAGTCTGCGCATATATGCACCTTCCTCAGGACACCCACACATAGATATGGTGGTGGGTATAAGATATAAGTGATGACCCACTAAATAAAGGATTACCCGGCAACCTTGAAGCTCACCGGGATAACTCAACATCTGAGAAATTATATTACTTCTTCTAACTACAGGTTTCTCTTATCTCCACACCAGGTGATCCTATGAGGAAGATAGCTCTGAAGGTTGCATACATAGGTACAAATTATCATGGATTCCAGAGACAGCCAGACGTCCCAACGGTTGAGGGAAAACTCCTGGAGGCCCTGGAGGGGGCAGGTATCATTGAGGATCCAAAAAGGGCACGATTCCAGATAGCCGGCAGAACCGACAGGGGCGTCCATGCACTGGGAAATTTTGTGAGCTTTTTCACAGAGGAGGATATTCATGTGAACCAGATCAACGACCTCCTTCCCAGGGATATACGGGTTCTCGCGTGGGCATCGGTCATGTACCCCTTCAAGGTAAGGTACCCTCTGGAGAGGCACTACAGGTACATACTGCACCGGGAGGAGTCCATGGATACATATTCAATGGCCGAAGCAGCAGCCCACTTCAGGGGTACCCATGACTTCAGCAACTTCTCAAGGAGGAGCGACAGGGACCCTGTAAGAAGGATAAATGATGTCAGGATATCCGAGGTCGGTGATTCCATCATTATCGATGTCTACGGTGAGAGTTTCCTCTGGCAGATGGTCCGTAAGATGGTCAGGGCTCTCTTAATGGTATCTGAAGGGGAGCTTGCTCCTGATGACATGGCCGGGCTCCTGGATACTGACCGGAGGGTGTTTCTGGAGCCCATGCCCCCCGAGAACCTCATCCTCATGGATCTCAAATATGGGGTTAAGATAAAACTCAGACATGATGAATATGCGTTTAAACGGTTCATATCCCTGCTTGAAGAGGAATTCAAGGTATATCGGGAGATGAGCATGGTAAGGAGAGCTATGAGTGATCACCTGAGGGATCTGCAGGAACATGAGCTTGACTGATTAAGAAGCAGCCCTCGCAGGTCTGCCACTGTGGCAACATATTCTCCGGATCCAGGTGTTCATGCTCCATTACCCCGGTGTGTTCGTCCCTGTGGAAGTGGCTCCTTTACATCCCTGTCATCAGCCCGGAGTGGTCAGCGTTCCCATGAGGTCCCAGTGGAGTAGCTCGTTGTACCGGTGTCATCCAGGGCATGGTTCATACCCTGAATTCATCAAAAACTGTAAGTAATTTATTAAATATACAGTTATACTGATGGATACAGTTCTGGAGGATCATAATCTGCATAAGAAGAGAAAGCAAGGTGTGGAGATAAAGCCCCTCACGATAGCAGGTATTGACCCCGGTCACACAGTCGGCCTTGCCCTGGTTGACCTTGAGGGGAGACTCCTCCACCTTGGAAGCATGAAGGAGGCGGCAAGGTCCGATATAATTGAAAGGATAATCGAACACGGAAAACCTGTTATAGTAGCATCGGACGTCCATCCGGCCCCCAGCGCAGTGAAGAGGATAGCTTCAATGCTCAATGCAAGGCTCTACACACCTGAAAGGGTCATGACCATATCCTTCAAGAATGAACTGGTATCAGAGTTCCTGAGGGAAACAGATCTCACACCTGAAAACTCACACGAAAGGGACGCCCTGGGCAGCTGCCGTGAAGGCCTACAGGCATTATGAAATGAAGCTGAAGCAGATAGAAAGAAAGACCAGCGAAACGGGTATGAGTCCCTCTGATACCCTGAGGGTCAAGGGCCTTGTGATAATGGGAAAACCCATCGCAGAGGCAATACGGTCAGTGAAAGGAGAAGAAGAATCTGAAACCATGGAAATTTCAGAAAAGGAGTCTCATGGCGACAGATATGATGTTGAGAAGCTCAGGAGGATCATCAGGGCCCAGCGGTCAAGGCTAAGAAACCAGGGATCAACCATTGAAAGGTTGAAGAGAGAGAGGAAGTCCCTCCTGGGGAAGATAAGGGAACTGGAGGATGAGAAGTCAAGGCTCGAGAAAAAACTTGAAAGGATCCAGTATGAGTATTCAAAGGATCTGCTTTTAAACAGAGAACTTTCCCACAAATTGAAGGTTATAGAGAAGCTTCAGAAGAAATACGCAGATGAAAAATCCCGCAGGGAGGCACTTGAAAGGGACCTCGACTCCCTCCTCCAGATAAGGGACATGGAGTCCTCTGGTGACACCACACCCATCAAGATCATAGAAACATTCACAAGGGATGGAATACGGAGGGCTTGCTCCAGATGGAAAATAAAGACTGGAGACGTGCTGCTTCTCAGGAGCTCGGAAGGGGGTGGTTCACAGACCGCAAGAATACTCCTTGATCTGGGGCCAAGGGCAATAATAACTGAGGATAAGATGTCACACCAGGCCCTTGAGGTATTTGAGGGGGCAGAGGTGCCCGTTATACCGGTCAGATCACTCCATATAGGGGTGCATGGTGATTTCGGGTCAGTTAAAACTCAAGATTTAAATAGAGAAATAAAAAAATGGAAACACAGATTAAATGAAAAAAGGAAGAAGGAAGAAGAAGAGGAGCTCCTCAAGGTAATAACCGAGTACAGGGCTCAACGAAGAAGGAATCATAAATGAGACTCTTTTAAGTGGTTAACATGAAGATTGCGATTATTTTAGGGACAAGACCAGAGATAATCAAGATGGCCCCTGTTATAGATGAGATAAGGAAGCGTGGCATGGAATTTTCACTGATACACACCGGTCAGCACTATGACCATGAGATGTCTGATCAGTTCTTCATTGACCTTGAACTCCCGGCACCCCACCACAACATAGGTGTGGGCTCAGGGAGTCATGGGGCCATGACCGCCGAGATGCTCAGGGGTCTGGAGGAAGTGCTCTTAAGGGAGGAACCTGATATTGTAATGGTCCAGGGGGATACCAATGCCGTCCTTGCAGGGGCACTGGCAGCGGTCAAACTCCACATACCTGTTGGACATGTTGAGGCCGGTTTGAGGTCCTTTGACAGGACCATGCCTGAGGAGATAAACAGGATGGTTGCAGATGTCTGCTCAAAACTCTACTACGTCCCAACAGAGGAATCAGCCATCAACCTCCTCATGGAGGGTGTGGATCCAGAGATGATCCTTGTCACAGGAAACACGGTGGTTGACGCCTGCCTCAGGAACATTGAGATAGCATCAAGGAAATCGGATATCCTCTCAGAGTTCTCAGAGGATGACAGAATTGTTGCCCTGACGCTTCACAGGGCAGAGAACGTGGACAACCCTGAAAGGCTCGGATCAATAATAGACGCCATACTTGAACTTGAGGAATTCAGGATAGTCTTCCCGGTCCATCCAAGAACCAGGAAGAACCTTGAAAGATTTGGACTCTACAGAATGCTCCAGGATGCAGCCCACGTCACACTCATGAAACCAATGGGCTACCTTGACTTCCTTCTTCTTCTTTCAAATTCATTCATAGTACTCACAGATTCAGGGGGACTCCAGGAGGAGGCAATAACCTTCAACGTACCCTGCCTGACCCTCAGGTACAACACAGAACGCCCCGAGACGGTTGAGGCTGGGGGCAATATCCTTGTGGGCGCCGACAGGGAGATGATAACCGGAACAGCCAGGAGGCTCCTTGAGGACCCCGATTTCAGGAGGAGGATGATGGAGGCAGAAAACCCCTATGGAGATGGTCATGCCTCAGAGAGGATAATTGAAGAAACCCTCCGTCTCCACAGGGAGGGTAAACTGGCAATGGAAGCCCCGGAGGAGGTTATATCCATACCATCAAGGAGACTGATACACGTTGATGAGGATATAACCGTCTTGGACCTGGCTGAGAGGGAGGATGCAGCTGTGAGGATGGTCTACTCTGGAGGCGAAATTCTCTTCCCGGCTCCTGACCTCAACCTCAAGGGAATGGATGTTCTCATAGAATCAGGGTCCCGGAGGAATTGATATGGATGATCAGAGGATAGCAGTATTTGGTCTTGGGCACATAGGTCTTCCAACAGCGGCACTATTTGCAAGGGCCGGCTTTAAGGTCACAGGGGTTGACATAAACCCTGAAACAGTGGAGAAGGTTAACATAGGAAGGTCACCCGTCCTTGAACCGGGTCTTGATGAACTGGTGGCAGAGGTCGTTGGGACCGGTAATCTGGGGGCCACCATGGACGGTGAAAGGGCTGCAGCAGAATCAGAGGTCATGATAATCGTTGTGCCAACACCGGTCAACAGTGAAAACACATCCGATCTATCTGCAGTGATATCTGCAGCCGAAACAATCTCCAGGGGCCTTAAAAAGGGGGACCTTGTGATAGTGGAGAGCACAGTACCCCCGGGTGCCTGTCAGAACGTGGTACTCCCTATACTGGAGAAAACAGGTCTTAAGGTCTCAGAGGACTTTGGACTCGCCTACACGCCGGAGAGGGCACTGCCTAACAACACACTCCATGAAATGCAGAACAATGCAAGGGTAATAGGGGGCGCTGACCCTGAAAGCGCCCGGAGGGCTGCTGCACTCTACAGGAGGATAACATCCGGTGAGGTAATAGTTGTGGATGACCTCATGACAGCCGAGATGGTTAAACTGATGGAGAACACCTACAGGGACACCAACATAGCCCTTGCCAATGAGCTTGCGGTTATATGTGAGGCCCTTGGCATAGACGCCATAAACGCCATCGAGGCAGCAAACCACCATCCGAGGGTGAACATACACACACCGGGTCCGGGTGTTGGCGGCCACTGCCTCTCAATAGACCCCTACTTCATAGTGGAGATGGCGGAGAGGAAGGGCGTGCCTGCAAGGCTAATAAGGACGGCCAGGGAGGTAAATGAGTCCATGCCCCTGCACGTCCTTGAAATCGTGAGGGAAACCCTTGAATCCCGGGGTAAGACCCTAAAGGGTTCAAATGTGGGGATTCTCGGGGTTGCCTACAAGGGTGATGTGGCTGATGCAAGGGAGACGCCAACAAGGCCACTGGTCGCAGCCCTTCTCTCTGAGGGAGCCAGGGTCCTGGTGAACGACCCCCATGTCAGCCCAGAAATTATAAGGGGGATGGGTGTTGAACCGGTTTCCCTTGAGGAGGCCCTCAACTCTGACTGCGTGGTCCTCATGACAGACCACACAGAGTACCTTGAAATAACACCCGAGATGATCCCGGGCGGGATATTCATATGCACAAGGCCCGTCATGGACCCTGAGAGGTTCAGGACAAGGGGTATAACATTCAGGGGCGTGGGCCGTCCTTGAAGCTCCTTATCTTTGAATATGCCACGGCCTCAGGTATAGACGACCCTGAAATATTCCTTGAAGGACGATCAATGCTGGAGGCCCTCCTTACAGATTTCAGGGACTTTGATGTTGAGTTCCTCCTCTCTGAGAGGTTTGCAGATATGGACATCGGGGCGGGGTTCAGACCATCCATCATAGGTGATCTGGATGAATGGCTTCAGGAGAACCTTGAGGGATTCGATGCATGCATTTTCATCGCAGCAGAGGAGGGCATGGAGCTTTACAGGCTCACCCGCATCGTTGAGGAATCAGGCGTGCTGCTCCTTGGCTCATCAGGGGATGCCGTGAGGACATGTTCAGATAAGAGGCTGACATACAGGGCCCTTGATGGAAGGGTCCCCCTCATCGGGACCTATGAACCTGAAGAGATCGTTGATGTTCCTTCAAGGCTCATAGTGAAACCTGCCGACGGGGTTGCCTGTCAGGGCATAAGGATCCTTGAACCAGGGGATGAGCCGGATTTATCAGGAGACATGATCATACAGGACTTTATTGAGGGCGAGAGTGTAAGTGTGAGCCTCCTATCCAACGGTGAGAAGGCACTCCCCCTGAGCCTCAACAGGCAGGACATCATCATGGCTGGCAGTGAACTGGAATACAATGGTGGTAGCGCACCTGTGGATCATGAGATGAGGGAGGATGCATTCACCGTCGCCAGGAGGGCCGTGGAGTCCATTACAGGTTTAAGGGGATATGTTGGCGTTGACCTCATACTTGCAGATGAGCCCTACGTTGTTGAGATAAACTCCCGGATCACAACACCATACATAGGGCTCAGAAGGGTCACGGAGGCGAACCTTGGCCACCTCATACTTGAATCTGTCCTTGGAAGACTCCCTTCTGGTGTTAAATTCAATGGCACAGCATCCTTCAGGAAGGGCATCGATGGCATGGTTGTGGAGGTCACTGAAGGTTTCAGGGGATACTGATCTTTACTGTTGATTCGCCGCATATTTCTCTAACTCTACAGCAAGATTGATGGATTATGGAGATGAAGTTTCATGAAGATTGCAGGATTTGATATTGGAGGAGCAAACACCGACATGGCCATAATAGACTTTGGCTCTGATGGAGACATGAAGGAGGTGAGGGTTGATTTCAGGTACCTCCCGATGTGGCTCAGAAAGGACGAACTTGCAGAGACACTCCTTGAGATGGTGGGCGATGACCTTCATGAACTGGAGGGTGTGGGGGTATGCATGACAGCTGAACTGGTGGACGCATACCCCAGCAAGGCTGCCGGTGTTGCTGATATAATTGACAGGGTGGAGGGGGCCTTTGATGTTCCAGTTGCATACGTGAGTCTCTCAGGGATGGTCGATGCATCAGAGGCCCTCGCAGACCCCATGAACATAGCAGCAGCCAACTGGGTTGCAACATCCCAGATAGCATCTGCAATGAGCAGTGACTGCATAATGGTTGATGTTGGAAGTACCACAACAGATATAATCCCTGTAAAGGACGGCTTCGAGGCTGCAAGGGGTAGAAATGACCTTGAAAGGCTTTCAACAGGTGAACTGGTATACACAGGGACACTCCGGACCAACGTGGCCACCATAGTTGACAGGGTGCCCCTCCAGGATAAATGGTTCAGGGTTTCATCTGAACTCTTCGCAGTCACCGCAGACGTCCACAGGGTACTGGGGAACATCGGGGAATCAGATTACACATGCAGCACACCCGATGGGGCCGGGAAATCGGTGGAGGAGTGCATGCTGAGGATAGCCCGGGTTCTATGCGCTGACCTTGAACTCCTCAGCCCGGGCGACGTGCTTGACGTTGCAGAGTACATCTACCACCAGCAGATCCTAAAGATAGCTGAGGGGATAGCCGAGGTTTCAGAGCGTGAGGGCCTCGAGGAGGTTGTTACAACGGGTCTCGGGATGAAGATACTGGCACAGAGGGCTGCAGAGGTCCTTGAACTGGAATGCAGGACCATGGATGAATTCTTAACTGAGGAGGAGTGTGTGGTGGCACCTGCAGTGGGCACAGCACTCCTCATGGAGGACTATCTCCAGGCCCAGGGCTTATGAACACTTAAAATATGAGACGAAGCTGGTTCCATGAGGTTAATGATTGTTCTTGCAGCCATTGTGGCGGTCCTTGTTACCACAATCGTGGTACTGAACCTCTCTGAGCATTCAACCATAGGCTCGGATTCAAGGGGGTACGTGACGAGGGACATCTACGCCCACTACGGTGAGCAGAGTGTAAAGATAGCCATTGTAACGGGCATACATCCAAGGGAAGAGGTATCGATAGCTCCTGTCCAGTGGGCTGGACGTGTATTTGCCCTGCTCCCGGCGGAGGTTATAATTTACAGTATCAACGTCGAGGACAGTCCACAGGATTATTCGAGGGGCAGAGCCAACGGTGAGGGTCTTGCAGCCACCTACATCCTCCCGGATATAAAGAGGTCAGATTATGACCTCGTTGTAATTGCACATGCCCATAAACCTGGCTACGGTGAGGGATTCTATGTAGCAACTCCCCAGATGGACAGGGCATCCGTGGAGATCGCTGAAGGGGTTAATGAGGATGGATTCAATTATTACCAGGTCTCAGGCAGGGCTAAATACAGAAGTTCGTCAGGGAGGCTCTTCTCAAGACCCCTGGCAGCTGCAGGGTACCCAACCCTGGTCTATGAGGTTCCTGAGTGGTCATCACCCCCTGAGGTGTTTTTCATGACCATCAAGCTCCTCAGGAGCAGCAGCTCCCTTCTCTCATGATGAATGGAGACCATGTGGAACCACCAAGATAAATTAGCGAGATGGTTTTATATGTATTGAAGGAGGGGGGCTGAAACCAGGTCCCAGTTTGCTCTGCTTCTGCGTGTATGATTCAAGAAAGAAATAAATCCTGAAATGGGCATCTTTTTTTGTCCTGAAAAGTGAGATCACATGACGCCCTTTCAGCACTCTCTCAAAAAACACATCACTTTATCGGTTATTCATTCCATCAGTACCAGACATCCTTCATACCTAGGAGGTAGGCGATTATGTTGGCTGAAAGATGAAGAACCAGTGTAATGAGCATTATGAGGATTATGTAATCAATGGGCAGCACAACAATTGGGGATACCAGTATCAGGGCTCCGAAAACGAAATCGAGCTGGTCGAGGATTGGCGCAGGCCTCCCTCTATCTATCTTAAGCCTTCTTTTGATGAAACTGCCTGCAGCATCACCCATAAGGGCTCCGAATCCGAGAAGGAGCCCTGTAATGACGCCAATTATTATTGAACCTGAAAGTAGGCCCTGAATTATTCCCACCACCAAACCGACGAAGGTACCAGCAGCGGTACCCCTCCAGGTCACACCATCACCTATGAGGCGCCGCCCATCAGCGAGGGTTATCCCCATATCAAGGGGCTTACCCCCACCAAAGACGAGACCACTTATATTTGCCATATATGCGGGTAACATAAAGTATATTACATAGAGAACATCTATAATATTGATAATATCAGTATTCACTTGTACACCTCGCAAAAATTTTAAGACCCCATGAGAGTGGGTTAGATTTAAAGAAGAGGATACATGGATAATTTCAAGGATCAGATATATAACATTTGCCGATGAATTGATCAATGCATTTTAACATCCAGATTAACAGGTGACTGTTGTGGTAATAAAAAAAACCAGGAGTCTTTGCCCTGAATGCCTCAGACCGGTTGATGCGGAGGTCTTTGAGGACGAGGGCAGGGTTCTAATAAGAAAGGAATGCCCGGAACATGGAAAATTTGAAAATGTTTACTGGAGCAATTCCAAGATCTACCATAAGGCGGAAGAGTATGATGAGGAAGGTGAGGGTCTCCTGAATCCACAGACAGACCCACTGAAGGGATGTCCAATGGACTGTGGGCTCTGCCCTGAACACGAAAGCCACACTGTTCTTGGTCTTATTGATGTCACCAATCGATGCAATCTTAAATGTCCCATCTGTTTTGCCAATGCAGCAGTGTCCAACTACATCTATGAACCAACCTATGAAGAGATAAGGGAGATGCTGCGAAATCTTCGCAGAAACAGGCCGGTTCCAACACCTGCGATTCAGTATGCAGGGGGTGAGCCCACCGTCAGGAAGGACATAGTCGACCTTGTGAAACTTGCAAGGGAGGAGGGCTTCACCCATGTGCAGATAGCCACCAATGGTGTCAGACTGGCGCGTAAACCTGAACTTGCAGCTGAACTCAGGGAGGCAGGTCTTAACACGGTTTACCTCCAGTTCGATGGTGTCACAGAGGAACCATATATTACATCCAGAGGTAAAAATCTCCTCCCCATAAAACTGCAGGCAATAGAGAACTGTAGAAAGGTTGGTCTTGGCATTGTCCTTGTCCCGACACTGGTGAGGGGGCTGAACGACAACCAGGTTGGGGACATCATAAGATTCGCAATTGACAACATTGACATCATAAGAGGCGTTAACTTCCAGCCGGTCTCCTTCGCAGGAAGAACCCCTGCCGACAGGGTCGAGGAACAGCGCATAACGATACCGGACTTCCAGAAACTGGTGGAAGCACAGACAGGGTCAGAGATATCCATGGATGACTTCTACCCTGCATCATCTGTCCGCCCGATATCTGACTTCGTGGCCGCCATTGAGGGAGAACCCCAGGTAACCTTCACATGCCACCAGCACTGCGGGACAGCAACCTACATATTCCTAGAGGACGATAAAATAATTCCAATAACAAGGTTCATCGATGTCGACAGGTTCTTTGAGGTACTCGAAAAGGGTAAGGATGAAATCGAGGAGGGAGGAATAGCTGCAAAGGCAAGGGTGATTGCAAGATCAGCAATAGAACTCCCGAAAACCCTGGATAAATCAGAGGCCCCGGAATCAGTGGATATAAAGAGAATACTCACATCCATATTCAAGGAGAGGTCCTACACAGCCCTCGGTGAGTTCCACTACAACACCCTCCTTATATCATGCATGCACTTCATGGACCCATGGAACTTTGACATCGACAGGGTCAGGAGGTGCGTCATACACTACGCCCTCCCTGACGGCCGCATAGTCCCCTTCTGCACAATGAATTCGATACACCGGGCAGATGTTGAAAGGCACTTTGCAAAGCCCCTTAATGAATCAAAGGATTAAGGAGTGGTAATTGAATTGATCATAAACACACCATCCAGACTCCACCTGACCCTCATAGACCTCAACGGTGAGAGGGGCCGCCTTGACGGTGGAGTTGGGATCACACTCAATGAACCCGAACTTGTGGTGGGCCTTGAGGCCTCAGATGATATGGGAGTTGAATTCACCTCTCATGCTGAAGGGAAGCTAAGGGAGGAATACAGGTCAAAGATAATGGAAGCTGCAAGGAGAACCCTCAAGCACATAGGGAGTGATGAAAAGTTTCATTTCACCGTACGAAGCATGTTCCCTGCCCACTCAGGTCTGGGTTCAGGGACCCAGTTGTCCCTTGCAACGGCAAGACTCGTGGCAGAGTACCATGGAATGAAATTCACTGCAAGGGAACTCGCACACATTGTGGGAAGGGGAGGAACCTCAGGTATAGGGGTGGCATCCTTTGAGGATGGAGGATTCATAGTGGATGCAGGCCACAGCAGCAGGGAGAAGTCAGACTTTCTGCCATCATCTGCCTCAAGTGCCTCACCACCACCTGTAATTGCAAGGTATGATTTTCCTGAGGAATGGAACATCATAATAGCCATCCCCGAAATCGATAGATCCGTTTCAGGGAGAAGGGAGGTTAACATATTCCAGGAGTACTGCCCCCTCCCTCTGCGTGATGTTGAGAGGCTCTCCCACATAATACTCATGAAGATGATGCCCGCTATCCTTGAGGGGGATATAGAGGCCTTCGGAGAGTCGGTCAACGAGATACAGGGCACCGGCTTCAAGAGAATCGAAAGGGAACTCCAGGACCCACTCATCGACAGGATAATAGATTCGATGATATCTGCAGGGGCTCCAGGTGCAGGTATGAGTTCCTTTGGACCTGCGGTCTACTCGGTCACCGATGAAAAACCTGGAAATGTGGCTGGAGCCGTGGCCGAGATCATGGGTCCCGGGAGGATAATAGTAACAGGAGGCCGCAACAGGGGAGCCTTCATGATAAAATGAACCCCAAGATGACTGATGATGTTTTTCATGGACCAGATAGAACACCAGTAAGGGAGATACAATGGAAGGAATCATAAGGGGAAGAGTATGGAGATTCGGTGACAACGTGGATACAGATATGATTATACCGGGCCGTTACCTGAGGACCTTCAGCCTGGATGAACTGGCGTCCCATGTGATGGAGGGTGCAAGACCCGAATTCGCCTCTCAGGTCAGGAAGGGAGACATTATCGTCGCCGGACGCAACTTCGGCTGCGGATCATCAAGGGAACAGGCCCCCGTCGCCCTGAAACATGCAGGTGTGGTCGCAATAATAGCCGAATCCTTTGCAAGGATATTCTACAGAAACGCCATAAACATAGGGTTGCCTGTTATAATGGCGAAGGTCGATGCTGATGACGGGGATGAAGTATCCATCGATCTGAGAAGCGGCCAGATCCGGAACCTCACAGCAGGCAGCGAATACAGGATGAAACCCTTCAATGATTACATGCTATCAATCCTCGAGGACGGCGGACTCGTGAACCACTACCTCAAAACAATCGATACTGGCATATCAGGAGATGAGGGGTAGAGATGCAGTGCCCTATCTGTGGATCAGGATCATTCAGGGTCCTGAAGAGCAGGACCGATGAGTCAAGGTCAAGGAAGATAAAGCACCTTGTACTTGAATGCGAGGAATGTGGCACGGTTTTCAGGGACAGCATCGTCATTGAAAAGCCCCGGACCCACAGAATAGTGGTCAGTGAGCACGGGAAATCCTACCGGGATGAGGTGGAACTGTACCCCGGTGAGGAGCTATCTGCAGGAGACGCCCTCACAGTTTCAGGCAAACTGGTTGAGGTGACCTCCATTGAACTCAAAAGCGGTAAGAGGGTTGATAGGGCCACTGAAGACGATATCGAGACGGTATGGGCAGTTTCACTTGAGGCACCTGCACGTGTCGGTGTCTCGGTTGACCTCCATGGTGAGGTCTACTCAAGGAAGGTTGAGATCGACAGGGACTTCATCTTCAGGGTCGGTGACGTCCTGAAAATCGGTGAACACGTCTTCAGGATAAAGAGCATGAAAACGGGGGACAGGATGATAAGGAGGGGCTCAGCACCCGCACACAACATTAAGAGGATCTACGGGGTCCCGGTTAACATGAGATTCACCCATGACCTGACAGACAGGGTGGTGTGATCCCGGGACTTCGGGGCTGATCTGCTGTGGTCACATGATGGATGAGAGAAGGAGAATGGTTCAGGACCTCATGGAGAGGGGATACATAAAATCTGAGGCCGTCAGGAGGGCCATGGAGAGGGTGCCCAGGGAGGAGTTTGTCCCTGAGGATGAGATGCACAGGGCCTACATGGACATGCCGCTCCCCATAGGTGAGGGTCAGACCATATCGGCACCCCACATGGTTGCCATGATAGCTGAGATCCTTGACCTGGAACCCGGGATGAAGGTCCTTGAGATAGGTACCGGCTGCGGCTACAATGCAGCTGTTATAGCTGAAATCATAGGACCCGAGGGACACCTCTACACCGTTGAAAGGATAGGAATCCTCTATGAAAGGGCCCGCAAAAAACTCAGAAGCCTCGGATACGATAACATAACGGTCATACACGGCGATGGCAGCCAGGGATTCGCTGATGAGGCACCCTACAGCAGGATATACGTGACTGCAGCGGCACCATACATCCCGGATCCCCTCATGAAGCAGCTGGAGATAGGGGGAAAACTTTTAATACCTGTGGGTTCTGATAAATTCTATCAGGAACTGGTTCTGATTGAGAGGACCTCCGCCGACGACTACAGGTCCAGAAATCTCGGCGGGGTTGCCTTCGTCCCGCTGATAGGGAAACATGGATGGAAATTCCACTGAACTGAAGACCACAAATCCATTTTTTCAGGTTAACATTTAAAAGAGTGATTTCCAATGGATGGTATCAGGGTTTATATAGAGACATTTGGATGTACATTCAACCAGGCAGACTCTGAGATCATGGCAGGCGTCCTCCGGGAGGAGGGCGCTGTGCTCACAGGAATCGATGATGCTGACGTCATAATTATCAACACATGCTATGTTAAGCATCCCACGGAGCACAAGGTTATAAACAGGATAAAGAAGATACAGGAGACCTACCCTGAGAAGGGTCTCGTTGTGGCTGGCTGCATGGTCGAAATAGACCCCTCTAAACTTGAAGCCATCTCGGGAGATGCATCATGGCTTGGGCCACACCAGCTGAGAAGGGCGCCGCAGGCTGTCAGGGCCGCCAGTAATGGTCTGGTTGAGCGCATAACCGGATTCACGTCAGATGTGAAGGTGAAGGTCCCAAGGGTCAGGTCAAATCCCCTTATACACATCATACCGATATGTGAGGGGTGCAATGGTAGCTGCAGTTACTGCTGCACCCGGTTTGCCAGGGGAAGAATCCAGAGTTATCCATCGGACCTCATCATCAGTGAGGCAAGGGAGGCAGTGGCCAGTGGCTGCAGGGAGATACAGCTCACAGCACAGGACACAGCCGCCTATGGGGTGGATACCGGCGAAAAGCTATCAGACATCATAAAGGGGATATCAGGGATCCCCGGGAATTTCAGGATACGTGTGGGTATGATGCACCCTGCAAGCGTCCTCAGGGATCTTGATGGACTTGTTGAGGCATTCAAATCAGAGAAGGTCTACAGCTTCCTTCATCTCCCGGTGCAGAGTGGCAGTGATAGTGTACTCGCAGATATGGAGAGGGGACACACAGTGGATGAGTTCCGGATGATTGTTGAAAGGTTCAGGTCAGAGATCCCCGACATATCCATCGCAACGGACATAATCGTTGGCTACCCCACAGAGGAGCGGGAGGACTTCATGGATACATGCAGCCTCCTGGAGGAGGTTAAACCCAGCTTCATACACCTCTCAAAGTACCGGCACCGCCCACGTGCCAGGTCATCTTCACTTGATGAGATAGACTTCAGGGAACTCCGCAGACGTTCCAGGGCCCTCGAGGAACTCAAGATGAGGATAACTGAGGAGGAAAACAGACGCCTGGTGGGATCATTCCAGGAGATACTCGTTGTTGAGAGGGGAAGGAAGGGGGGTTTCATTGGAAGGACGGGTTCGTACATCCCGGTTGTTACAGAAACCGGTGAGCCAGGGTCCTTCAGGAGGGTCAGGATAAGGGATGCCACAGGGACATACCTCCTGGCTGATTAGAATCCCTCATTCAATGGATTCTGCGGCCCTCTCCTGACTGATTTTTAAAATGATGGGTTTTCAGTGATTAATCATATGCTTTGGATCTTCTTCATGGAAACCACTGTAAAACTAGAAGATGAACTCGATCTCTGATAAACACAGATAAGCTGGTCACAGAACTGGTTTTTAAGAGTCAGTTGATAAGTAGTTGCTATAAATTAATTTTTTAGGGTCTCAAAGACTTTACTCAAAATATAGAGGTGGTTATAAGTGCCGTGGGCCGGACTTGAACCAGCGACATCCAGATCTTCAGTCTGGCGTTCTCCCAACTGAACTACCACGGCATGATGGGCCGGACGAGATTCGAACTCGTGATCACCTCCGTGTCAGGGAGGTATCATACCCCTAGACCACCGGCCCGTGTTCCTTCTAAAGTATGGAAGTGGTCATATATAACCTTTTCCCTTCATGGGGGGGGTGATCCGATGATAAAGACACCCTTTATGCCTGTAAAGGGTGTGGTGGACACATTAGCTCAGGTGGAGTTCCTGCAGCAATACGATTTTGAATTGGAGCGTTGAAGATTCATTTATCCCATCAGATTCTGTTAGATATTCAATGGTAATGTCTGTTCATGGAACAATTTAAGCTAATGTTAAATTTGATGGTTTAACTTTAAGTATAACCTTGTGAATAATGTAACTTGAAACCATAAATCCATGTGATCACATCTAACATCATCATCTGATTAAGCTGGTACACTTTGATGGGGGATGTTTCTTGACCTACAAGAGTCTTCCTGTTGCAGAAAAGATACAATCATACTGGAATAGAAGAGCCCGGCTGGTAATTGTCACATCATTCACCATACTCTGCGCAGCAGCCACCATCTACTTTCACATGATCCTCGGCGTTGAGATAGTATTCACCCACCTATTTTACATACCCATGGTATTCGCTGCGGTATGGTTCGGGAGAAGGTCCTTCATAGTGACGGCCTTTCTTGGCACCGTGCTCCTTGTGACTCATGCCCTCGCATCCCTCGGTGGATTCCAGGATGATGTCATGCGTCTGTCTGTGATGTTCTTTGTGAATGCCATCACCGTGATCCTATCAGAGTCCATTGGGGAATCAGAGGAGGCACTGGCAGAGAGTGAGGAGAAATACAGGACAATAGTCGAATCTGCAAGGGACGCCATAATAACCGTTGATGGGAATGGGAGTATTGTATCATGGAACAGTGCAGCGGAGAAGATATTTGGTTACAGAGCAGCTGAAATGATGGGTAGGCACATCGACACCATAATCACGGAGGAAAACCTTGAAAAACACGATTTCAACAGGATTATTGACAGAGAAATTTCCATCATGGTAACAGATGTTGAGGGTGTACGGAAGGATGGAACAAGGGTGCCGCTGGAGATATCTGTCTTCAGCTGGAATTATATGGATGAAAAATTTATAACAGCCGTCATAAGGGATGTAACGGAAAGAAAAATGGCAGAAAATGCCTTGATTGAAAGTGAAAGGAAATTCAGAGCGGTTTTCGATGGAGTTGAGGACATAATAACCATCGTGGAGATCAGGGAAAATGGTCTTCCCGGTAAATATATTGAGGTTAACAGGGCGGCAGTTGAAAAGCTGGGCTATTCCAGGGATGAACTCCTCAGGATGACACCTGCTGATATGGGGGTGAGCAGGGAACAGTCATATGATATCATAAAAAACCTCCTCAGAAGTGGGAAGGTGACATTCAACAGAACCTATATCTCCAGGGATGGCAGGAGGATACCTGTTGAGGTTAACTCAAGGCTACTTGAACTTGGAGAGATGAAGGTGGCTGTATCGGTTGCAAGGGATATAACCCAGAGACTGGAGAACGAAAGGAGACTGCGGGAGAGTGAGGAGAAATACAGATCCCTATTTGACCTTTCACCAGAATACATACTCCTCCTGGATCCTGAGGATGGGAGGATACTTGATGTGAACTCAACCCTCGCCGGGACCCTTGGAATTCCATCAGAGGAACTGAGGGGAAGATCCATCTATGAACTGGAATTCCTTTCTGATGATGTTAAGACGGAATTCAGGTCCAAAATTGAAGTGATAGAGAGGGATGGCACTCTGGAACCCTATGAGATGGTCCTTACAGATCCATATGGAAGGGAATACACCGTGAGGATATACAACAAGCTCATACACGCAGAGGGAAGGGAATGCCTCCTGATTGTATTAAATGACATCTCTGACCTCAAGAGGACCCAGAGCATGCTTGAGAAGTCCCTTGCTGAGAAGGAACTTCTCCTCAAGGAGATCCACCACAGAGTCAAGAACAACCTCATGATAATATCAAGCCTCCTCAGCCTCCAGTCCCGACAGGCCAAGGACAGGGAGACCATGGATCTTTTCAGGGAGAGCGAAAACAGGACCCGGTCCATGGTCCTGATCCATGAGCGACTTTACCGTTCAGAGGATCTGAAGAACATTGACCTTGCAGAATACCTGGGCAGACTCGCATCAGAGATATTCAGGAGTTACTCTGCAGATTCACGTATCCGGCTGAAGCTGGAGATAGATGAATTAAAGGTTGATGTGGAGACTGCTGTCCCCCTGGGCCTCATAGTCAATGAACTTTTAACAAATGCTGTGAAGCATGCATTCCCGGATGGGGAGGGCACGGTAACGGTTTCCCTCAGGAAGAGGAACGGCACGGTTACCCTTGAGGTCAGTGATGATGGCGCAGGTTTTCCAGAGGATATTGACTGGGAGAGCAGCCCATCACTCGGACTGCAGCTTGTAAGAAAGCCTCACTGAACAGATCGATGGGAAGGTCGAGATGATTTCAGATGGGGGGACAACATTCAGGATAACATTTACAGAGAAGGGTCTGGTCCTCAATAATTCTGGTTAGGGCATTAATACAAAGTTTCTGTGCCTTTAATCTGCTGCGGCATAAAAGAAAGGTTTAGGTTAATCTATCTTTTTGAACTCGTCCTTTGGAGCTCCACAGATAGGGCACCTTGAAGGAGCCTCGCCCTCAACGGTGTTACCGCACCAGTTGCAGACGTAGTAGTCCACCTCAACGTTACTTCCAAGGTTCTCCAGGGCTTTCTTGTACAGCTCTGCATGGATCTTTTCAACCCTGTTTGCAACGTCGAAGCTCCAGCGGGCCTGTTCATGACCTTCGGCTTCGGCCTCCTCAATGAAACCAGGGTACATATCCTCGAATTCAGCTGTTTCTCCCTCTATTGCCTCCCTGAGGTTCTCCTCGGTACTCCTGACAGCATCCATGGCATCAAGGTGGTTCATTGCATGGACGGTCTCTGCCGCTGCGGCTGCACGGAAGAGCTTTGCGACCTGGTGGTATCCCTCTTCATCTGCCTTCTTTGCAAAGGCAAGGTACTTTCTGTTTGCCTGGGACTCCCCTGCAAAGGCTTCCTTCAGGTTATCCATTGTTGACATAAAAAAATCACCTCACTGCTTATACCAGTAATAATATATTAGCATCAGTTATATATCTTTATTGCAGATACAGAAGGGGAATGGAGATACAATCAGGAAGTAGAGGCCCTAAAATTAGATTAAAATTTGCAGTGTCCCTAAAAATAAATAAATAGTAGTAATAAGATCTAATTATAACTGTTTAGCGGCCATTTCTATGTCTGTGGCTTTAACAGTTTTTCTGCCGGCGTGTTTTGCAAGTTCAACGGCTTTGCGTGAGATTTCTTCACCCATTTCTTCAAGGGCCTTTGCTAAAGCCTCTTTTGCATCATCACTTATTCTCTGGGCACCGGCATTTTTTATTATTCTACCTACTGGTGCAATTGGTAATTCAGCCATAATTTCACCTCCAAATTAAGCTGGTACGCTCTAATATTTAAATTTATTGGTTACGGGTGATTAATGGACCACATGGACCATATGGGGTTGAATGGGTGTGGATCTCACCAAAACCAAAAATTTTAAACTTGCATAACCAGATACTAAATCGCATGTTTGGCACCATGAACATCAAAACCCGCACAAAAAAAATACTTCAGAAGGCGATGGATGAGCCAATCACAAAGGAAGAAGCCCTTTATTTGATGGGAGTAACCGGCAGGGATCTCCAGGCCCTTATGATAGCTGCAGATATGGTTAGGGAGGCTGAAGCCGGTGACAGGATAACCTACATCGAGAACTGGAATATAAACTTCACCAACATATGCTCGGGGCAGTGCGGGTTCTGTGCATTCAAAAGGGATGCTGCGGATGGTGACTCCTACTACCTTGAAACAGAAAGGATCCTTGAAATCGCAGCAGAGGCCATTGAGAAGGGGGCCAGGGAGCTGTGCATACAGGGAGGTCTCTACCCAGGCCTCGACACCTACTTCTACGAGGACCTCATAAGGGCCATAAAATCCGAGTTTCCGGATGTCCACCTCCACTCCTTTTCCCCAATGGAGGTCTATTATGGGGCTCAGAATGCTGAATTAACGGTTGAAGAGGCTCTGAAAATACTTAAGAGGGCTGGCCTTGGTTCAATGCCAGGAACAGCTGCAGAGATACTGGATGATGATGTCAGGGCAGTCATATGCCCCACCAAGCTGAGTACCGGTGAGTGGGTTGAGGTCATAGAGACAGCTCACCGTGTGGGGATACCCACCACCTGCACAATGATGTATGGTCACATAGACGGGCCTGAACACCGTGTTGAGCACATGGATATACTGAGGAGGATCCAGGAGAAGACCGGGGGCTTTACAGAGTTCGTACCCCTCCCCTTCATGCACCCACACGCACCCATCTACCGTGAGGGGCTGGCAATGCCCGGAGCAACGGGTGCAGACGACCTCAAGGTCTATGCAATATCCAGGCTCATGTTCAGGGGTCTCATTGAGAACATACAGGCCTCATGGGTTAAACTGGGATTCAAATTTGCTCAGGTGGCCCTCCTTTCAGGTGCCAATGACATAGGGGGCACGCTTGGTGAGGAGAACATTTCAAAGTCCGCCGGGGCATCACATGGTGTGAGGACAGAGCCTGAAGAAATAATAAGGGTTGTGAGGGACATAGGAAGGATCCCTGCAAGAAGGGACACCCTTTACCGTGAGATAGAGGACGTCTAGCACATCCGTAATGTAATTCTCCGAATAAACCTTTCCTTTTCTATTGTAATAGATCTGCTTTCCTTCCTATTGGGAGGAATTCAGGGAGGCTCAGCCCCTTTCAGCAGGTTACTCTTCCCTTTCTATTATTATCCTGTCACCCTCATCCACACTGAAGAAGAGCTCAAGGTTTTTGGTTATCCTGCCTATGTGGTTCACAGGTGAATAGGGCTGTGTTGATCCAAAGAAGATGCACAGGGCATAACCGGGCGGCCAGTAGGAGATGTCACCAGGGGAGGCACTATCAGAGGGGTTCTCATAGTCAAGGTCGAGGGGTATGTCAAAGTAGACCTCTTCCATCCAGAGGAGGGCCCTCCCCTCAATAGGAAGGCTATCATAGATTCTCCTTGCAGATTCGGGGTTTCTATCATCAAGTTCACCGGTGGCATGGCCCTTACCCTCAACGGTTATCCTTATCCTCATGGTCCTCACCAGCCACTACCTCCATCCCTCGATTATCTGTACACCGGTTGATGTCCCGATCCTGTCTGCCCCAGCATCTATCATCGCAAGGGCTGTTTCAAGATCCCTTATTCCCCCAGATGCCTTGACTCCCATCTCATCACCCACCGTTTTCCGCATGAGCATCACATCCTCAACTGTGGCGCCGGCTAGTCCACCATAGGCTGTTGATGTTTTAACAAATGCCGCACCGGCCTCTTTACTTATAAGGCAGGCTTCAACCTTCTCCTTGTCTGTGAGATAGGCTGTTTCAAGTATAACCTTGACGGGGACGCCGGCGGCATCAACAACGCCGCTGATATCCCTGTATACGAGCTCCCTATTGCCTGACTTCATGGCCCCGATATTCATGACCATGTCCACCTCACCGGCCCCGTTCTCAACGGCCTCAGAGGCTTCAAGGGCCTTAACGCGGGGTGTACTGACGCCTGCCGGGAAACCAACAACTGAGCAGACCGTCACATCGGTCCCCTCAAGGAGTTCAGCCGCCAGCCTGACATTGGTGGGTGTGACCACCGCGCACCTGAAGCCGTAGCTGACCGCCTCCCTGCATAGCCTCTCAATATCATTTTCTGTTGCATCAGCCCTCACATTGGTGTGGTCTATAAGTGATGCAAGTTCCTCCCTTGTCTCCACATTCATTTTAACCACCTAAAGTTTCTTTGCCATGTAGGGGCCCTCCTTCAGGTATCCGAATTTGCTGTAGTATTCACGGGCACCTATCCCACTTGTTACAAGTATCTTCTCCATTCCATTATCAGCAGCCAGGGACTCTGCCCTTGCAAGTAGCTCCTCACCGTAGCCCCTGTGCTGACCAACGGCATCTCCCCTTTCTCCTATGGGGAGCATTGAACCGTATACATGCAGTTCCCTTACAAGGGCTGTTTTATCATCGACCTCGGGGCGGTGGGCCTCCTCTGATGGGAACCTCAGCCTCAGGAAACCCACAAGGACGTCATTTTCAGGGTCCTCCTGGGAGAGGAAGAACTCCCGCCCCCCGGTGGCTGCGTACTCCTCCACCATGAGGGTAACAGCATCCTCGTCGACCCTCACACCCCTCCTTGACATGTGTCCAACCTCACGGCACCTTATACACCTGCACCTCACCCCCTCCTCCTCCAGGCGCCTGTAGACCATTTCACCGAGATTGGACTTCCTGACACCGTCCACTATGAGCCGTGAGGGAATATCCCTCTGTATCCTCATGGTCCTCACCCACTTCGGCATCATCTTCTTTATCTCCACGATAAGTTCAACCGCCTCCTCAGTGGAGTAGGGCTTATAGAGGCCCCTCTCCCATAGGCTGTAGAGTTCGCTGCCACGGGTCACAAGGCAGGGATATATCTTGATCATATCCGGTCTGAAGGAGGGGTCCCTGAATATCCTCCTGAATATGCGCAGGTCCCTTTCAAAGTCTGAGAACAGGCCAGGCATCAGGTGCATGGCAACCTTCACCCCGGAGTCCCTGAGGATCCTGTTGGATTCCACCACATCCCTTATGCTGTGGCCTCTCTTGATCCGCTGGTAGATGTAGTTGTATATGGTCTGAACTCCCAGCTCGACCCTGGTAACTCCCAGGCCCAGCATCCTGTCCACGTCCTCCTCCCTGCAGTAGTCTGGTCTTGTCTCGAAGGTCATGCCAACGCATCTCACCGGCGAGGACTCGTTTAGTCTCTGGGCGTCCTCAACCTTCACGTATCCATGGTGTTCTGGCACATCCACCCTGATGCCCCTGAGTTCCGCCCCGAAGTCCACCATGGCCTTGAGGCACATGGAGATGAACCACTCCTGGTAGCAGAGGCTGTGGGAGGGGAAGGTCCCCCCCATAACTATGAGTTCAACCTTATCCACGGGGTGACCTATGCTGTGGAGCTGCTCCAGGCGGTTGTAAACCTGCCTGTAGGGGTGGAAATCGTACATCCTGGCCCTCAGGGCTGCAGGTTCCTCTCCAGTGTAACTGGGAGGTGCCTTTTCACTCTCTGGACAGTACAGGCACCTCCCATGGGGGCATTCCCGGGGCTGGCACATTACAGCGACGACAGCAACCCCTGAGATGGTCCTTGTGGGTTTTTTTCTCAAGAGGCCCTCTATAACCTTTTTCTCCTCCGGAGTCGCATGTTCAAGGATTTCAGAGTTGCTCATGAATCTCTCAAGTCCCATTTCACGGCAGACCCTGTGCTTGAACCTCTCAAGGTCCTTCCTTGTCCTTATTTCACCTGAAATTATTCCATTGATTATGAGGCGTGACGCGTCCTTCATGATCCTGATCCCCTGTTTATCGGTGTTCATCCATTCTGTACATCATATCCATTCGGTTTTTCATCGCTCGAGTTTTTTGATCCTGGTTATTCTGTTTTTTTGTTCATCAGGTTGAGTGTTCTGACTATATCTGTTCTTGAAATTATACCTGTGAGTTTACCGTCCCTCATCACAGGGAGCCTTCCAAGCTGCAGCCGGTTCATCTTCTCAAGGGCTCCTGTAACCTCCTCATCATCTCGCACTGTGACAACGTCCCCTGTCATGACATCCTCCACCCTGAGGTCCCTGCTGGCATCAGATATATCATGGAAGGTAACAATACCCCTCAGTTCACCGGCCTCGGTCACAGGATAACCCATGTGCTTTTCACGGAACATCACATCGAGGGCCTCCTTAACCGTCATATGAGGGTGAAGAGTCACAGGGTTCTCTGTCATAACATCTGCCACCCTGACACCCTCCAGGAGTGATGAGATGAGGGTTGCCTGGTACTCCTGCTCTGCTCCGATGTAGATGAAGAAGCCGATGAGTATCAGGAAGAAGTTGTAGAAGAGACCGGTTACGGCCATCAGGACCGCTATGATTTTTCCGAGGTTCGAAGCTATCCGGGTGGCCCTGATGTAATTCAGTCTCGCAGCCAGGATGGCCCTCAGTATACGGCCACCATCCATCGGGAAGGCAGGTATGAGGTTGAAGATTGCAAGAAGCAGGTTCACAGCAAGGAAGTCACCTGCGAAACTTGCAGCAGCTCCTTTCAGACCAAACAGGAGCGGGACCGCTGTGATGAGGGCCATGAGTATATTTGTGAGGGGCCCGGCGATTGATATCATGAACTCCTGGCGTGGGATGCGGGGTATCTCCTCCATCCTTGAAACCCCACCGATGGGGAGCAGAAGTATGCTCTTTATCTTCACACCGAACCTCAGGGCAACGTAGGAGTGGGCCAGTTCATGTATCACCACGGTTACAAATACAAGGGTTATTAGAACTGCAAGGTTCACTGAGAGGAATCCAAGGTAGGCGAGGATGTATATGAACAGCATCAGCAGTAGAAATGAGAAATCGAGTTCAATGGGTATCCCTGAGACACTGAATATTTTAACTGAAGTCATGTTCTATTATATGGGGTGCTATGAATAAATCATTTTTTATAGCATGACTGACATAACATTTCATGGTGTTCAAATGAAGGTGACGGAGTTCCTCGGTCTTAAGGTGCTGGATAAAAATGCAATGGAGATAGGTAAGGTCTCTGACCTGGAGGTGGATCCTGAGGAGGGCCTCATAAAGTCCCTCATAATATCCAAGGGTGAACTGTCCCTCAAGCAGAGGACCTTCATCGTTGATATGGAGAGTGTCAGCCGGGTCGGCGATTACGTCGTCCTTGCAATAGCTGCAGATGAGGCAGAGGAGGCCCCCGAAGAGGAGGAGTCCATGGAGATATCCCCTGAATGAGGGGTGAGTGGCATGGAGGTAAAGGACATAAACGGAAATGTTCTGACGGTGGGAATGGCTGTACGTTACACTGGAACAGGGACCACCGGTGAGATCTCAGCCATCAAGGTTGAGGATGGCGAGGGATGGGTCCGCCTTGAGGACTCAGACCTCTGGTACAATACAGGATACCTGGAGGTTGTGGATAAATCCGAACTCCGGAGGGCGGTCAGGAAGGGGGGTCGCGGTGACACCATTGACCGCATCAGGAAGATGAAGGAAGACTTTGAGGATGTGGATATGGGTTCAGAGGTATGTGATGGTGGTGGTTGATCTGCATCACCTTTTCTTTTCTTGCTGAACCATCTACTGATTTTTCTGTCTGGATTTGACCTCTTATTAAATTCATATTAGTATATACAATGAAGGGGGGTGAAAGTGTGTCTGATACAAAGATTCCAGGCCTCATATCTCTGATCCTGGGGATCCTTGTGATTCTTTTTCCTGTGTTCTCAGTATTTACCCTGAGTGTCCTCACTGGTGTGGCAGTGCTCTTTGTTGCTATCTGGCTCTTCCTGCTTGGTTCTGGAACATGGAAGGTTAACAGGGGAGCAGGGGTGCTCTACATTCTGCTGGGGGTGCTTGGTGTAATCGTTGCAGCGACCATTGCAGGTAATGTGGCTCTCTTCAGTTTCCTAGCGGCGTTCTGGATATACATAACGGGTATAATCCTTATAATTGCAGGTATAACAGCTCTTTTCTCAAGGGAACACAGGGCTGGAAGGGCTGCAGCCATATCTGTTGTGGTTCTGGGATTCATCTATATAATCCTGGGGATATTCGTAAGCAACCCGGTATTCCTGGCCTTCCTGATAGGCCTATCACTGGTAATTGATGGAATCGGTCTCCTGATGTATTAGGAAATAAGAAGAGAGAATAACCTGCTTTCAGGCTTCTGGTACGGGTCTCCTGACATATCAGGAGATATCATGGTCCTGGATGCTGACACAGAAACGGCAGAGGGCACCGGGAGTGTTTATCTGTCTGTCCTTGACAGGACAGTAGAAGACATTTCCCTCCCTTCTAACCGTGAAACCACCGGGAAAGCGGGTCCCCACTGGATGAACGGGTTCCTTCCTTACGAATGTGACGTAGATTGTTATTATACGGGCGATCTTCTGAAAGCACCTTTCATTTTCTGTTTTTGCCTGGCTTAACTGCTGGTCAAGGAAGTCTATGAATTCCTTTAACCCTGCGGTGTCAACATGACCCTGGTAGATGTTTTTATCATTCTTTATATCCCGTATCCTGTTAAAGAAGGCCCTGGTGAACCTTTCGATGAACTCCTTCTGCTCCCTGGGCGGCAGGTACCTGGCGTCCTCCCTCAGGTAGACCGATGCACTCATTATATCCTTTATATGGACAGAGGAGGCCTCCTTTTTAAGCATTTCAAGGAGCTGCATCTCTGTCATCTTTTCTGGAATATCACTGCTTCTTATCATCTGCTCACGACCTGCACTCCGGACGATTTCGGGGTATTTCTGATGTGCTGGAGGTATCCCTATTTATCACAGTAGACAAGGGCTGAATCCTCCTGGAAGATCAGGGAAGGGGGCTCTGTCTGGCGATACAGATATCACATAGGGCTTCCGGGTTATCACTCTGTTTATCCTTAACTGGACAGTAGTGGACACCATCCTTTTTTTCAACCTCAAAACCTCCGGGAAATGGTGTTCCGGGAGGGTGCAGCGGTTCCCCCTTAACATAGGTTCTGTATAAAACAGTTAAACCAACAATGGTGGGAGCGTTGATTTCATCCAGCCTTTTAAGGGCATCCCTGAGGCTGTAACGTGCATCATCCATTTCAGGCGTCCCTGAGAACCCTGCCTTAAGGTCAAGCACGGAGTCGACGACCATGGACATATATGCATCCACATATATTGCCCTGTATCTCTCCTGAACAAATCTGCAACTCCTTTCTAGGAAGACACGCACCTCCATCAGATCATACACACCTAGAGTGGCTGCCATGTTCCTCAGAGCCATTATGAGGGCATCAGAACCTTTCACAGTACCTTCTAATAGCCCCTGCCATTTTTGGTCCGATTCCATCAATACGTTTAAGTTCATCTTCCCGCACATGTCGCAGATCCTCACCAAAGGTTTTGATGATCTTACGGGCCCGGACTCTTCCAAGCCCTCTCACACCAACCACAAGGGGTATGGCATCCTCTTTCACACCATAATAGAGCCTTGCAGAAAGGATTTCGAGTTGACTGGAGTGCCTGTATACTCCCATTATCTCGCAGATCTTACCAAAAAATTTAACGATTTTTGAGGCTTCGTAGGCCGAGCGCCTCGTTGAAGCAGCGTAAACATGAAACGCATTCTCTATTTCATATTCTGTTCTCTCATTGATCCACTCAATCAGAGCAGCTGCCGTCGCCTCTTCGTTCCCGACGTCCATTAGGAAGAGCCCATGTTCCATCAGCTTATCACGGACAGGGTCCCGGCTCTTCCTCCCCTTGAATGATATCAGGGGCATATCAGGTGTCCTTGTTATCTCATAGATGAGGCGGTATATGTCCATCTCATCCATCTCTGATGCAAACTGGTGGAGCTTGATGGCCGTCTCCACACTGTAATTGGATTTTGCTATGAGGAGACCGAACTCTGTTGCGGAGAATCCTTCAGGGCCAGGATAGAGGATCCTGTTCCTCATAAGGTACTCTGTGGCGTTCTCGACCTCATACTGAATACTGTCCATCCCGAATGAATCACTGAAGGGACCCTCAACCATCTGGTACCCATAGAATGTGTTTCTGAAGAAATCTGCCAGCTCCTCCGTGGTTCCTGAGAGACCGGAGGCGACCTGTGCAATTATCTGTCTGTACAGGGCGTCCCTGTTCTCTATGATACGTGAGGTCGTCCTCTCGACTTCACCCCTGATGTAGTACTCCTCCAGATCCATGGCCTCATCATGGCTCCTGGCTATGAGGTAGGAGTAGCCGGCATCATCATACTGGGGCCGCCCGGCCCTACCAGACATCTGCTCATAATCAAATACAGGGATCCTCCTGGGGCCCTGACTCGTCCACCTGGTGTAGTCCCTTATCACAACTGTCCTTGATGGGAGGTTGACTCCGTACATGAGACTGGGAGTGGCGGTTATCATCAGTATATTCCCGTCCCTGAACTCGTCCTCTATTATCTCCCGCTGCCTGTTGAAGAGTCCTGCATGGTGGAATGCGATCCCTGCCTCCAGGCATTCTGCAAGTTTCAGGCAGGTGGAGGTTGGAGGGGATCCCCTGGACTTTGGAACCTCAAGAACCTTCCCGGCCACCTCCCTGAAGCTCTCCACCATGTCATCAGGTATCTTCCCTGATATCTTATCTGCAAGGTGGGATGCGAGGGACTCTGTGAACCTCCTGGTGGATACGAAGGCGAGGGTCTGGCTCCCATCCTCAAGGGACCTCTCAAGAACCTTGAGGACAACATCGTTCTTTTCCCTGACCCCGAACATCTCAGTGTCAAGGACCTCCCGATGAAGGGGAACAGGCCGGTAGTCGTGCTCCACAACCCTTGCGTCGAGCCATCCGGCTATTTCATCCATATTTGAGAGGGTTGCAGAGAGTGCAACTATACGTACTGATGGATTCAGGGTCCTTGCCCTTGTAATTGCAGACTCGATTACCGGGCCCCTCGTGTACTCCCCTATCATGTGGAATTCATCAACGATGAGGAGGTCAACCTCCCGGAGGATATTCCATGAGAACCTGGTGAGGCTGTCGAAGGATTCAAAGACCATGACCGCGATGTCAGAGGTCCGCGGGTCCTTACCGACCCTTATACCGTGTTCTTCAAGTTTGCGGAATTCCTTTATCTTTTCGTTCTGGATTGATAGAAGGGGCACTGTGTAGATCACGCGCCCACCTTCCATGACCGTTTTCAGGGCTGCAATGATACCAAGGAGGGTCTTTCCGCTGGCTGTGGGTATGGCTATTATGTAGTTGTCCTCTGATTCAAGGTAACCCGCTTCAATGGCACTCCTCTGGGCAGGGTTCAGCTCCCTTATATGGGGGTAGCAGTCCCCGAGGATCTGTCTCATTTCAGGTGGGAGGGACTTCATATGAACACGCCTCAGAGTTCCAGCTTTTCCTTTTTAATGACTCTTATGTTGCTGATGGCCGTTTCAGGGTACTGGCCATCATCGTCCTTCTCAACACTTTTAACCATGTCCCATATTGTGAGCAGGGCAACGGATACACCGGTTACGGCCTCCATCTCAACACCAGTCTTCCCATCGCATCTCACAGTAACCCTGGCGGTGATCCGGTCATCATCCAGGTCAAATTCAACATCAACACCTGTGAGGGGGAGGGGATGGCAGAGGGGTATTATCTCCCAGGTCCTCTTAACGGCCACTATGGCTGCTATCTGGGCCGTTGCAAGCACGTTCCCCTTTTCAATCTTCTTTTCACGGATTAAGTTTATGGTGTCTTCACGCAGGAGTATATGGCCCTCGGCTGTCGCGGTTCTCCTAACAACTGGCTTTGAGCCCACATCAACCATGCGGACCCCCTTTTCATCTGTATGGGTGAATTCTTTCATTATCATCACTCATGAATTTCTTTGATGGATTCTAAAATACATGGGTGAATTCTTTCATTATCATCACTCATGAATTTCTTTGATGGATTCTAAAATACATGGGTGAATTCTTTCATTATCATCACTCATGAATTTCTTTGATGGATTCTAAAATACTTCAGTAAATCTGTGGTTCCTTTTAGTCTTGAAGTTTGAGTTGAGGATCCGGCCATCCAGGCTGAAAATCAGGACATCGGTATCAAAGGAGAACCTCTCATTGAACCTCTCCCTTATGGCATCTGCTATGCTGTTGAAGACCCTACCTGTCAACCCTTCACCCTCGAGTTCAGATATCATCTCCTCCACGGTCCCATCGTTGAATATTCTGGTCACCGTATCTCTGGAGGCACCCATGAGGGCTGCATGGGCAGCCATTATCTCGCGGCGGGCATCTGCATCTGAACTCCGGGTCTGGAATATCCCGGCAGACAGCTTGATCAGTTTACCTGCATGGCCCATGAGTATTATCCGCTCAACCCCCCTGCCATCGGCCTCCTCCAGCATGTAGCCTGGGAAGTTGGCCATCTGGATTATCCTCTCATCCTCGATGGATTCAAAGTACTCCCGGGCGAATCTCTCCCCTATGTTACCCGGTACAAATACGAGTTCCCTGAAACCCCTGGCAGTGGCGATATCGATCTGACAGGCAAGGGATTCCCGGTATGCCTCGGTGGACATGGGCCTGGCTATGCCTGTTGTCCCAAGGATGGAGATACCTCCGATGATCCCGAGACGGGGGTTCATGGTCCTGGAGGCTATCCTCTCCCCCCCGGGCACAGACACTGTGACCACAGCGCCCTCATCATCCCTGAGGTGTTCCCTGAGGTTCTCCTCTATCATCCTCCTGGGGACAGGGTTTATGGCTGCTTCTCCGGGGGGGACCTGGAGACCGGGCTTTGTGACGATTCCAACACCCTCACCACCCCTTATCATGATTTCAGGTGTCCCTGTGATCTGAACAGTGGAAATGATCTCAAGATTCACGGTGACATCAGGGTCAGGGTAGGGTCTCTTGATGACACAGGCCCTGGCGGTGTCACCTGAGATGCGCTCAACATATTCAACGTCAACCTCCAGGATCCCGGATGGGGTCCTGACCCTGACCTTACTGGCTTCACAGCCCTTCAGACACAGGAGTGAGGCGAGGGCTGCTGCGGTGGCAGCTGTTCCAGTTGTAATCCCGAATACCCTCTCATCATTCATCAGAAAAATCCTTAAAAATTAATTGAAAAAGAAGTTATTCCATCTCATCATTTATGGCTTCAAAGAGTTCTTCCCTGCTTGGGGCCCCAACGAACCTGACAACACCGTTGATTGCTATGGCAGGGACAGCCATCAGCCCATACTCTATGGCCTTTTCCCGGTCAACCATTATGTCGATCTTTTCGACATCAATTTTGTCTCCGAATTCCTTTTTGGCCTCATCAACGACCTCGATTGCCATTGGACAGTAAGGGCAGGTTGGGGATGTGAAAACCTCTATATTAACAACCATTTCTTAACCTCCGTGAGAGTAATATAATTATCTTCTTCCCCTTTTTAGATAAATACTTATCCTTTTCCACCTTCATCAATGGAGCTGCAGCTCTTCCGTTGTGTTCCCTGAGGCAAATCCCAGCCTTGAGAACATGCTGGAGAGGACCCTTAGGAAGCCAGAAGGAGGCTCGAGGGTTATCGTGTTATAGTTCTTCACACCTGCGAGCTTCGCAGCCACCTCAACTGCATAGTCCTTCCCTCCAGTGAAATCCACCAGCCGGTTGCGTACAGCCTGTCTGCCTGTGAATATCCGGCCCTCTGCCAGGCTCTTCACGTAGGAGACGCTAAGGTTTCTGTTGGCAGCCACGGTCTTTATGAAGTAGTCGTACTCCTCATTGACCATTGACTGCAGCATCTGTCTCTCCTCATCGGTTATCATGCGGTAATCGGCACCCATGTCCTTGTACTCACCGGCCTTTATGGCGTACTTGTTTATCCCCATCTGCCTGTACATCTGGGAGAGATCCGTAAGGTCGAGTATGACACCTATGCTTCCAACCCATGCTGAGGGACTCGCAACTATCCTGTCAGAGGCTGATGCTGCAAGGTATGCCCCCGAGGTCCCTGAATCACTTATCCAGCTCACCACTGGTTTTTCTGATTTATTTATGGCATCCATGAGTTCCTCACTTGCAACAGGTGTCCCTCCCGGGCTGTTTATGTCGAGGACAATGGCCTTAACTGAGGGATCGCTGTTGGCTTCAGCGATGAGCTCCTTTATGTCATCAGGGTCCACTCCATCAGAGAACCCTGCCGTGTCATAGGCTATGGCTCCGTGGACAGGTATTATTGCTATCGTACCCTCGCCGCCCTCCAGCAGACCGGCTAATGAAAGCACCAAACCTGCGATTGAGAGGACCGCGACGAGACCGACTACTATCTTGCTGTTTCTATCCATGGTATCAGACCTTTTTACCTCCAGTCATGTTTTCAGGAGTTTTTGTTATATCAGACATCCATGTACCATCCTAAATTTTTAACCATTTTTATTAATAGAATGTTCTACCACTATATAAATATTGCACTTAGATACTATTTAATTGATGAATACACTTTGCAGTGTTTGAGAGCTTGAGGTGCTCTCTGGAGTGCTTTGCAGCCTAATAATCTATTCAGTGAACGATCATAGAATCCTGGAGTGATGGTTGTGAAGAAAACTGTAAGGTCCCCTGGATCCGCAACCGTGATTAATGCGATTGCGACTGGCAGGGGCTCAGCATTCGGCATAGGACTGAGGGTGGAGGCAGAGGCAGAGCTGATTGACTCAGGGGTGGAGTGCATCTCCCGTGAGGGTGCTGACACATCTCTCATGGAGCTCTGCACCCGGATGGTGATTGAGCATTATGGAGTGGATGCCGGTGTGAGGGTGGTAACATCATCGGACCTTCCTGTTGCCAGCGGACTCTCAAGCAGCAGCGCGGCATCCAACGCCACCGTGATGGCAGTTTCATCCCTTTTATCAGACGAATTTGGCCTCCAACCCATGGAGGATTTTGAGATGCTCAACATGGCAGTTGACGCTTCCCTGCAGGCGGGTGTGAGTGTTACCGGGGCCTATGATGATGCAAGTGCATCATTCTATGGCGGCTTAACCGTGACAGATAACATGGAGAGGCGCATAATCCTCAGGGAGCCGATGGAAAATCAAAAGGTATTAATATATATGCCGGACAGAAAATCACTGACTGCACAATCAGATGTCCCGCGGATGAAACTGCTGGCCCCCTGGGTTGATATGGCCTTCAGGGAGGTCCTTGATGGAAGGGTCCACAGTGCCCTGACACTCAACGGGATACTCTATTGTGCATCCCTGGGATTCGATCCGGGAATAGCCCTTGACGCCCTTGAGGCGGGTGCCCTTGCAGCGGGTCTCTCAGGAACCGGGCCATCCTTTGTGGCCCTAACACATGAGGACTCTGAAGCTGATATCATCGATGCCTGGGAGAACCTTGAGGGAGATGTGCTTGTAACATCAGTGGACAACGAGGGTACACGTGTCCTTGAATAACTCCAGTGACCCTTGAATGGAAGAAAGGGGAATGTAATTTATGGATGAGTACAGAGCACGGGAGGTCCTCAGAAGATCCAGGCAGAAGATAGATGGAATAGACAGGGACATACTTGACCTCATAACCTCAAGGATAGCCCTTGCACGGGAGATAGCAGAGGCCAAGGAGGTCCTTGGAATGGAGATCCTGGATCCTGAAAGGGAACTCCAGATTATAGAGAGGACCCGGAAAATCGCCAGGGAAAATGGTATCGATGAGAATAAACTTACAGAACTGATGAAGATTCTGATGGATCTCAGTAAAACTGAACAGAAAGAAATGTTAAGGAGGCAATGAAATGGGAAACATAAGGACATCCTTTGTAAAAAGAATAGCTAAAGAGATGATAGAAACTCATCCAGGGAAATTTACAGACGACTTTGACACTAACAAGAAACTTGTGGAGGAGTTCTCAACAGTAAGCACCAAACACCTAAGAAACAAGATAGCAGGTTACATTACAAGGATCATCAGCCAGCAGAAATAAGACAGAATTTTTTTCATTTTTTCCAACATTTAAAAGGTTGTGAAGGTTAATGGAGTTAATAGTTGCTAAATTTGGCGGTACATCAATAGGAAATGGTAGGCGAATTAAGAAGGCGGCCCGTTCAGTTGTGAAGGAGTACATGAAGGGCAGGAAGGTCGTTGTCGTTGTATCTGCCATAAATAAGACAACCGATGAACTCCTCCAGATAGTGGACGAGGCAATGGAAGACGCTGTCACAGAGAAGCAGCTGGCTGAAATAGTATCCATGGGTGAAATGACCAGTGTCAGGATATTCTCATCCGCGATAGAGGCACTCGGAGTTAAATCAGAATATATAGACCCATTCATGGATGAATGGCCAATAATAACCGACAGCAACCTTTTAAATGCTAAGGTGGATTTTGAGGCAACTGAGGAGAAATCAAGGGAACTGCTTAAACTCCTTGATCAGGGAATAATACCTGTGGTTTGCGGCTTCCTTGGAAGGGACCCCAACGGCTACATAACCACCCTGGGGAGGGGTGGAAGTGACATAACAGCATTCCTCCTTGGTCACTGCCTGAAGGCAGATGAGGTTATAATCGTAACAGACGTTGGAGGTGTCATGTCCACGGACCCCAACAAACTTCAGGGTGCCAAGAAACTTGATAAAATATCCGTTGAGGAGATGAGGGACCTTGCAACCCATGGGGCCCAGGTACTCCACCCCCACGCCCTAAAATACAAGGACCCTGATATAAAGGCAAAGATAATAGGATTTGAGCACGGGGACCTATCTGCACCAGGAACCGAGATAATCGGACCATCAAAGAATAAGATGGTTAAGACAACAACCCTCAACCCGGATCCAATATCCGTGGTTGCTGTTGTGGGTGAAAAGATACTGAACAAGCCAGGTATACTGGCCCGGTTAACATCAAGGCTTGCAGAGAACTCCATAAATATCATAGGAATTTCAACCGGCCAGAACTCGGTCACAATCTTCGTGGATAAGAAGGACGCCGATGAGGCCCACAGGCTCCTCCACGATGTGGTCATTGCAGACGATGACCTCAGTTCACTCTCCCTTGGGAGGGACATCGCAATGATAACAATATCCAGCCCGGATTTCATAGATACACCCGGCATAATATCTGAAATCACCAAGCCCCTGAGGGATAATGACCTTAACATAGTTGAAATTTCATCCTCACAGACATCTGTGGTTATTTTTGTTGACTGGAATGATGGTAAAAAGGCATATGAACTTGTAAGGGGTGTTCTTGAATGAAGATTGAAGGCACAGTTGTGGCCATGGTTACTCCATTCACAGAGGACGATGTGGTGGATGAGGCCGGGCTGCGGGAGAACATAAACTACCTTATAGAGAACGGGGTTGATGGCCTGCTGGTTGCCGGAACAACCGGTGAATCAGCGACAATAACCCACGAAGAGCAGAGGAGAATGATCGATATACTGGTGGATGAGGTCAACGGTCGCGTCAGGACAGTTGCAGGGGCAGGTAGCAATTCATCCAGGGAGGCCATGGGACTTGTGGAGTACGCAGAGGACGCCGGTGCAGACGCGGCCCTCGTCATAACCCCCTACTACAACAAGCCCCAGCCCCATGGACTCATTGAACACTACACCATGCTGGAGGAAGCCGCTGACATACCACTCATAATATACAATGTCCCCTCAAGGACAGGCACAGATATAGACGTTGACACGGTCGCCGAACTAGCAAAGCTCGACGGGATAATTGGGATAAAGGAGGCCAGCCCCGACCTGGACAAGGTATCCATGCTCAGGTCAAGGCTCATGGACCTGGGCCTTGATGACTTCACAGTCCTCTCAGGTAACGATAACCTGACTCTCCCCATGATCTCCATGGGTGCCGAGGGTGTGATATCGGTGGTTGCAAATGTCGACCCGGCTCGTATGAGCCGACTTGTTAACGAGGCCCTCTCAGGGGACTTCGAGTCTGCAATGAAAACACACTATGAACTCTACAGTCTCATGAAGGTCCTTTTCATTGAGAGCAACCCCGTACCTGTCAAGGAGGCCCTTAACATGATGGGCAAGGCCCGCGGGTCATGTGAGGATGCCCCTGGCACCCCTGCAGGATGCAAACCGTGAGAGGCTCATGATGGTCCTGGAGGAACTGGCACTGATCTAGGGGGTGTGATGCTTGATAAGGGTTGCAGTTACAGGCGCATGCGGGCGCATGGGATCAGGGATAATAAGGAGGGTCCTTGAAGAGGAGGACATGGAACTGGTGGCAGCAATTGAGGCTCCCGGCACACCCCTCAGGGGCAGGGACATAGGAGAGTTCACAGGAAGAGGCAGTGTTGGAGTTGAGGTAACTGATGCATCAAATCTTGCAGATACCCTTGCAGAGACAGAACCCGACGTCCTTGTTGACTTCACAGTCGCATCTGCAGCAGTCGAAACAATAAAGACTTCAACCGAGGCCGGTGTTAACCTTGTGGTTGGCACAACAGGTTTTTCAGAGGAGGAGATGCAGACAGTAAGGGACTGCATAGAAAGGTCAGGTGTGAGGGCCGTAATCGCACCGAACATGGCAGTGGGGGTCAACGTGTTCTTCAAGGTCCTCAGGGATCTTGCACCGATCCTCTCTGACTATGACGTTGAGATCATTGAGGCACACCACAGACACAAGAAGGACGCACCATCAGGTACAGCTGTACGTGCACTGGAGGTCATCTCAGAGGCCACAGGCAGAAGGGCCAGTGAGGTCGCAGTCCATGGCCGATCCGGACTCACAGGCGAGAGGAGCAGGGATGAGATAGGTGTCCATGCAGTTAGGGGTGGTGACATCGTCGGGGACCACATTGTCCTATTTGCAGGTGACGGTGAGCGCCTTGAGATAGTTCACAGGGCTCACAGCAGGGATGCCTTCATAGGTGGAGTCATAAGGGCTATAAGATTCATTGAGGATGCAGAACCCGGAAGGATAATGGATATGGGGGATGTTCTGGGAATAAACTGATAAGGTGATATTATGGTTAATGTGGGTGTTCTGGGAGCAACAGGAATGGTTGGACAGCGGTTCATTCAGATGCTTGATAAACATCCTGAATTTGAGCTTACAACCCTGGCGGCTTCTTCACGATCCGCCGGGAAACCCTACGGGGAGGTGGCAAACTGGTACCTTGACTGTGAGATGCCAGAATCTGTGAGGGACATGGAGGTCGTTGAAACGGATCCCTCAGCTGTTGGGGACGTTGATATACTCTTCTCAGCCCTCCCTGCAGACGTGGCGAGGAAGGTTGAACCAAAATTTGCAGAGAAATACATAGTGGCATCAAATGCCAGTGCAATGAGGATGGAACCGGATGTCCCCCTCGTGATACCTGAGGTCAACCCTGAGTTCCTTGACCTCATAGAGGTGCAGCAGAGGAGGAGGGGGTGGGACGGGTTCATTGTCACCAACCCCAACTGCTCAACAATAGCCCTGACCCTCACACTCAAGCCCATCTACGACGCCTACACAATAAAAAGGGTCTATGTATCAACCATGCAGGCGGTTTCCGGTGCCGGTTACAATGGAGTCCCCTCAATGGCCATACTTGATAACCTGGTGCCCTTCATCGGCGGTGAGGAGGAAAAGATTGAAACAGAGACCCTCCACCTGCTGGGAGAACTCGATGAAGGCGTTGTGAAACCAGCCAGCTTTGGCGTGAGTGCATCATGTCACCGCGTACCCGTCGTTGACGGTCATACCGAGGCGGTCTTCATTGAACTGGATGATGAATTTGATATTGATGATGTCAGGGAGGCAATGGATAAATTCAGGGGACTCCCACAGAAGCTGGGTCTCCACTCCGCCCCTGAAAAACCTGTGGTGGTGAGGGATGAGGAAAACAGACCCCAGCCAAGGATGGACAGGGACATGGACGGTGGAATGGCTGTTACCGTCGGAAGGCTCAGAGAGGACGCTGCATTCAAAAACAGTTTAAGGTACGTCCTTGTGGGTCATAACACCGTGAGGGGTGCGGCGGGGGCATCGATTCTGAATGCAGAACTCATAAATGAGATACTCTAGGATACCATGCACCCCACCCTTCTGGGCCCTGATCTATCTGTCCTATATTTTTTTAATTCGGTCCTGGCATCACCATTTCTTGACTTTTTAATGCCACTTTTAACCTTCGGCGGGACCCAGGCCTTCTGGGTGATACTCTGCCTCCTCCTCTACCTCCTTGGTGGTGAGGATGAGAGGGAGGCTGCATTCATGGCCCTCACGGCACTTGTCCTGGGATTCTTCCTGAGCGAAGCCCTTAAGATGGTTATCGCAAGACCACGACCCTATGAGGTGATTGGGTGGGTGAGGCACGCCACAGTTGCCGGGGGCTATTCTATGCCATCGGGCCATGCTGTGGCCGCATTTGCCGGCTTCATCTCCCTCTACTTCAGGTTAGGGAGACCATGGTTTTTCATCATCCTCGCATCACTTGTGGGGATCTCAAGGATCTACCTTGGTCTCCATTACCCAAGTGACGTCCTCGCAGGGGCCGTTCTCGGAGTTTTATGTGCATTCACCGCCCTGAAGATAGATGAGAGGGTTAAATGTTTTGGTCTCTGCCGTTTTGACAGGCTGCAGCAAAATTAGGCGCATTTTAAAAACCAGACAAACTTCTTCTGTTTCAGTGTTCTGTTCTGATGGAATCGTCATCCTTTTCAGGGCCCCTCGGGTGTCATGGGAATCAGATGCTTATCGGCAGGGACTCATCTATGCTTTGGGAGGTTTTCCTTGTTAATGCAGCTGCAGTGATCCGCGGGCTTCATTTGGGAAGGTTTTTAAGTTTTAATGTGATATCTATTAAATGGAAAGGGATACCATGAGGTTCATGAGGGATTCAGAAAAGGAACAGCTCAAGCTTCTTGTAAAGGCGTGCATGCTGGAGATAAGCAAGCTCAAGATGGATCTCCGGAAATGCCGTGAGAATTCAGATAACTGTGAGAGGGTTAAGGAACTTGAGGATGCACTTAAAATCAGGGATAGGCGTATAGATGAACTTGAAAGAATCATGGCTGAAAAGGACAGGGTGATACAGGAACTCAAGGGCATCATAGCAGATAAGGAATCCCGGATAACTGACCTCAAAAGGTACAGGGAATACTTCCAGGCCCTTACACAGAAACCTGAAAAGGATTTAACATCCTTCCAGTCACAGATCTACCGTCTGCTGCCCGATGAGAGGGCCACCACAGAGGAGATGCTTGACTTCATAAATGAGATAGGGTTTAAGGACCTGAAACTTGAGAACATGGTCCAGATACTCAGGAACCTTGAGAGGAAGGGCTACTTCAGGTCGGTGAGTGAGGGCAGGAGAACCCTCTGGGAGAAGGTTAAGAGGTGAGTTTTACCGCTGGAATGAGCTTCTATCTTTACTTGACCCACTTCCAGAGCCTGTAACTGCAAATACCCTTGCAGGGGATGCTTCAGCCCTCACAGAGAGCGGAACAACGAATAATCTGAATTTAGGCGGTAGCAGGTCAGTGTTTGTTATGTTCTCCACAATCCATATCCCATTTTTGAGGAGGAGTTTGTGGATATCAGTTTCTCCGGGCCTGTCCACACTGGGGCCATCGACGCAGACCCCCAGAACTTCATGTTCCACCAGTTCCTCTGCAAGACGTCTCTTTATACCCGGGTAGTCCCTGAAGTACCCCTCTGAGCCCCACCTTGAGCTCCAGCCAGTTCTGATGACGGCTATATCACCCCCATTTAAAATCTCTCCCCCGGATACAAGGAAACCCTCACCTGTGAGTTCCTCCAGTCCTATTCCATCAACGGTGAGGGCACTGCAGTGTGCATGGAGGGGGGCGTCTATATGGGTCCCTGTGTGCATACCCAGGGACAGTGAGGATGTAATGTAATCAGCATCTGAACTTTCAATTCTCAGTTTAACGGGTGGATCACCAGGGAAAACAGGCATGGAGTCCTCTATTTTATGGGTCAGGTCGATTATTTTCATAATGTGATTGTTTCATCTGTGAAAATATTAACTGTTTTCTAACTGCAGGGACGAAGGATCCTTTAAAGCCTGTATTCACGGAGTACCTCGCTGACCCTTGAGACAGTTGTGTTCCAGTTACTTACATGTCCCAGTCTGTTGAGGGAGTGGGTTGTGTCTGCAGTAACCCATCCACGACCCCTTATCCATACCTGGGCCCATACATGGGAGTACCAGTTCCCGCTTATGAATCTGCAGTAACCACGGACGTAGCGTGCAGGTATACCACTGGTCCTTGCAAGGGCTACCATGAGGTGTGCCTGGTCAACGCAGTTGCCCTTCCTTAACCGGAGTGTACCCGAGGCACCGTAACGTGTCCTGTAGTAGAAGGAGTAGTCAACGTTGTCACGTACCCAGGTGAAGAGGTTCTGTGCAGTGGAGTAGCTGGTGTTTCCTGAGAGTTCACGGGCAAGGTATACCACATTGGGATCCGTGATGCTGCAGTAGGCTGTTGAACTCAGATACGTTCTGAGGGATGGAGGGACATACCAGGGGCTGTTCTTAAGGCCCTCATAGTATCTGAGTTGCCCCTTAAGATAGGTGTATCTGTTCTCAAGTGTCCTGAGTCTGTTCTGAAGCATGATCCTGGTCCTGGTGTTTCCTGTGGTTCTTATTCTGATCCTGATCCTCTTGATGAGGGAAGACGTCTTCCTGATTTCAGAGTTTATGCTCCTTATCCTGGAGTCAACGGTCTGGGAGTTGATCCTGTATGCATTGAGGGGTACCGGAGTCCTTATATACACGTATGTGGGCATCCTCCCCTTCTGGTACCTGTAACGCCCAATCTTTGAGAGGAGGTAGACTGTATTGTAGAAATCGATTTTACCTCCACTGTAGGACACCGTTGACGGGCATCTACTGTATTTATCTGTAAAGTCCCTGAACCTTACTGTTATCTCAGTGTACTGTGTTCTGCTCAGTTTCAGGGATATGCGGCGAATATCGAGGGCGGGTGAATTTACAGTTCTGTATTCAACGGTCCTTGAGCCTCTCAGTACTCTGCTAAGGGCATATGTGTAGGATGCACAATCAAGACTTCTGTTTCCAGCACTTATGTTTTCAGGGAGCCTCTGATACTTTTCCATGAAATTGGCTACCCTGACACTTGCCTGCAGGACTTCAGAGCTGTTCAGGGTTTCTGAATCATTCTCAAGGGCATGGGAACTTTCCATGGCCACGATCAAAATCAGGGTCATGGTAAGGTATACTGAGGCTTTCTGGAGCTGCCTCATTTTTATCACAGATTACTTTAAGTTCCATCTTCGTTAAATATTCTTCTGGAGAAGCAGCGAAAACTATTTATAGAACCTCTAACCCATTGATAACTGCATACTGATTTATAATTAAAACTGAGGTGATTGAATGGCACAGGGACAGCAGCCAATTCTTGTACTGCCCGAAGGTACAAGCAGGTATCTTGGAAGAGACGCACAGAGGATGAACATCCTTGCGGGTAAAATACTCGCAGAGACCGTGAGAACAACCCTTGGACCTAAGGGTATGGACAAGATGCTTGTTGACTCCCTTGGAGACATTGTTGTAACCAACGACGGTGTCACAATACTCAAGGAAATGGACATAGAGCACCCAGCAGCAAAAATGCTCGTCGAGGTTGCAAAGACCCAGGAAGACGAGGTAGGGGACGGTACAACCACAGCAGTCATAATAGCAGGGGAACTACTCAAAAAGGCTGAAAATCTCCTTGAAATGGAGATCCACCCAACAATAATAGCAATGGGTTACAGGCAGGCCGCTGAAAAGGCCCAGGAAATACTCGACGACATTGCAATCGACGCCAGCGACAGGGACACCCTCATGAAGGTTGCAATGACCGCAATGACAGGAAAAGGAACAGAAAAGGCAAGGGAACCACTGGCAGAGCTCATAGTGGATGCGGTCAAGCAGGTTGAAGAGGATGGCGAAGTCGAGAAGGACCACATAAAGATAGAGAAGAAGGAAGGCGCAGCAGTGGATGACTCAACACTCGTGCAGGGTGTTATAATCGACAAGGAAAGGGTCCACCCAGGAATGCCAAAGAAGGTTGAAAACGCCAAAATAGCACTCCTCAACTGCCCGATCGAAGTTAAAGAGACAGAGGTTGACGCAGAGATCAGGATAACAGACCCATCACAGATGCAGGCCTTCATCGAACAGGAAGAGCAGATGATCCGCGACATGGTCAACTCAATAGTTGATACAGGCGCAAACGTCCTCTTCTGTCAGAAGGGCATCGATGACCTCGCACAGCACTACCTGGCCAAGGCAGGAGTCCTTGCAGTGAGAAGGGTCAAGAAGTCAGACATGGAGAAACTCTCCAAGGCCACAGGAGCAAACATAGTCACAAACATCGAGGACCTCAGCCCAGAGGACCTGGGTGAAGCAGGAGTCGTATCAGAGAAGAAGATCTCAGGCGAAGAAATGATCTTCGTTGAAGAGTGCAAGGAACCAAAGGCAGTGACAATACTCGTCAGGGGATCAACCGAACACGTTGTAAGCGAAGTTGAAAGGGCAATCGAAGACGCAATAGGCGTAGTCGCTGCAACAGTTGAGGATGGTAAGGTCGTTGCAGGAGGCGGAGCACCTGAAATAGAAATCGCAAAGAGGCTCAAGGACTATGCTGACTCAATAAGCGGCAGGGAGCAGCTGGCAGTATCAGCCTTCGCAGAGGCCCTTGAAATCGTGCCAAAGACCCTTGCAGAGAACGCAGGTCTTGACAGCATCGACGTCCTAGTTGACCTCAGGGCAGCCCATGAGGAATCAACATACATGGGAATCGACGTCTTCGATGGTAAAATCGTCGACATGAAGGAAGCAGGAGTAATTGAACCCCACAGGGTCAAGAAACAGGCCATCCAGTCTGCAGCTGAAGCAGCTGAGATGATACTGCGCATAGACGACGTCATAGCCGCATCATCATCCGGTTCCAGCGAGGAAGGAATGGAGGAAATGGGCGGCATGGGCGGAATGCCTCCAATGTAAGGCATCCCCCAACTTTTTCTATTGGAATCACCCCAATTCACTTCCACATAACTCTTTTTCTCATTATGGAGAGATTTAAGTAGACATAGATCCTTTCTTTTAAGAAAGCGTTCTGTAGATCTGGGATCATTTATTCTGTCCGGCAGAGACGGGACTCATCCTGCAATAAAATGTAAGTTAAGAACTGTACTCTTTCTAACTCTGGTTTCTTAGGTGACTTCCTCAGTTCAAAAAAAAGTTTGGTTCCCCTCGCATGGAATAAGAAAAGATCAACAAACAGATCTGAGCCATTCTTAAATTAATAAAAAAGGTTGAAGGATTATTCACCTTGAAAATATGTGGACCGCCGCTGTTCCACCGGTTCCACCGATGTTGTGGGTCATGCCGATTTCAGCACCTTCCACCTGTCTCTTACCGGCTTCACCACGCAGCTGCCATACCACCTCAGCTGCCTGGGCTATACCGGTGGCTCCAAGGGGATGGCCACGTGCCTTGAGCCCACCTGATGGGTTAACCGGTATGTCACCATCAATCCTTGTCATACCATCCTCAAAGGCCCTTCCACCTTCACCCTTCTCGACGAATCCAAGGTCCTCAACAGCCAGTATACCGTTTATACTGAAACAGTCATGGACCTCAACAAGGTCTATGTCCCCTGGAGTCAGCTTGGCCATCTTGAAGGCATTTCTGGCTGCATTGACGGTTGCATCAATCCTTGTTATGTCCCTCCTGTCATGAAGTGCAATGGTACCTGAGGCCTGTGCAGACGCCTTCACATAGACAGGTGTGTCTGTGTACTCCCTCGCCATGTCTGCAGGGCATAGTATAACCGCTGCGGCCCCATCAGATATCGGTGAACAGTCGAGGAGCCTGAGGGGATCCGCTACCATGGTGGAGTTCATGACCTGTTCAACCGTGACCTTCATCGGAAACTGGGCCCGGGGGTTGTTTGAGGCGTTCTCATGGTTTATCACTGAGACCATGGCGAGCTGCTCCCTGGTTGTACCGTACTCATACATGTGCCTCCTGGCCATCATGGCATACAGTGATGGGAATGTGACACCCTGCTGGGCCTCCCACTCCTGGTCGGATGCTGTTGCAATTGCCGGTGTTGGGTCAACAACGTCGGTCATCTTCTCAACACCTGCAGCTATCACGATGTCATGGTATCCTGATGCCACCGCCATTATGCCGCTCCTGAGGGCGAGCCCCCCTGATGCACAGGCGGCCTCAACCCTTGTGGAGGGTATGGGTGTCAGGCCAGCATGGTCCGCGATGAGCGAGGATATATGCTCCTGTTTTATGAAGAGACCGGCTGACATGTTACCAACGTACATCGCATCAAGGTCTGCGCCCTCCACTCCTGCGTCCTCTATGGCCCCAAGTCCGGCCTCGGTTATCATGTCCCTGAAGGAGACATCCCAGAGTTCTCCAAATTTTGTCTGTGAAACTCCAATAACTGCTACATCCCTCATATTATCACCCTCTTAAGCCATCCTGAGTTTGCCCTTGAATTTGGCGTATAAGGCATAGTCGACGTACCTCTTATTTTTGATGATCTCGGCCACGGATGGTGCAAGGTCACGCCTCTCCTCTATGAGATCATTCACCTCTATTATGAAGGCGTCGCTCCCGGCACCTGAACCATAGGACACTGCCAGTATCCTTGCGCCTGGTTCTGCAACGTCAAGGGTTGCTGCAAGGCCTACTGGTGTTGCACCTGAGTAGGTGTTCCCTATCACAGGCGTCAAAAGTCCCGGTTTAACCTGTTCGCTTTCAAATCCCAGTTTGCGAGCGGCCTTCAGGTAGAACTTCCCGTTTGGCTGGTGGAAGACCGCGTAGTCGAAGTCATCTGCGCTGAGACCGGTCTTCTCCATCATACCCCTCGCGGCTCCCAGGACATGCTTGAAGTAGGCGGGTTCACCGGTGAATCTTCCCCCGTGCCGGGGGTAGGGCATTCCCTCCCTCCTGTAGAAGTCGGGGGTGTCTGTTGTGAAGCTGTAGGTTTCCTTTATATCTGCAAGGCAGTTCTTTCCACCTATAACATAGGCTGCCCCTCCTGCTGATGCAGTGTACTCAAGGGCGTCACCGGGGGCTCCCTGGGCTGTGTCAGCACCGACTGCAAGGCCGTACTTGATTATGCCTGAGTCAACAAGTCCCATGCAGGCCTGTATACCTGCGGTACCTGCCTTACATGCGAACTCAAGGTCAGCTGCTGTCATCTCGGGTGTTGCCTCAACAGCCTCTGCAACGATTGTTGCTGTTGGCTTAACAGCGTAGGGGTGGGATTCTGATCCCACATAGACAGCTCCTATCTCTGAGGGATCTATCTGGCTCCTTCTGAGGGCATTACGGGCAGCTTCAACTGAGATTGTTGCTGTGTCCTCATCAGGACCAGGGACCGATTTTTCCTCCACAACCAGCCCCCTTGATATGGCCTGGGGGTCGTCTCCCCAGACCCTCGCGATTTCTTCAACCTTTATTCTGTATGATGGAATGTAAACTCCATATCCGACTATTCCAGCCATGAGTATCACACCATAATATTAGTCTGGATCCTGTTATTATTCTAAAATTAAAGTATTTATTCCTTGCTCTACTATCATGGCTTCTGATATATATAGATGATATATGGCACCCGCGTTAGAGACTCTCAAAAAGCATGTAAGTCTGATAAATGGGACCTGTAATCTTTAACTGGATGCCATCCCCGAATCTGAAATTAGATGGGCATTGAATCAATAGAAAAAGGATCAGTGTACGTGGAAATCTAGAACAGGACTTATAGAAGCAGTTTGAATAGAAGCAGTGCATGAGAATCTAGAACAAGATTGACAGAAGCAGTTTATATGCGGTTGCCGGGATTTGAACCCGGGTCGCGGGCTTGGAAGGCCCGAGTCCTAACCAGACTAGACTACAACCGCTATGCGGCGTCCGGGATTTGAACCCGGGTCGCTGGCGTGGCAGGCCAGTGTCTTAACCAGGCTGGACTAACGCCGCAATTCGTAGGCATAAAAGAGATTTGAGGTCATCTTATATAAAGTTTTCTATTTTTCTTTTGATCCTGCCATGATCCGGGGCATCTTCTTTTATCCTCAGGGGGTTCATATATTAAGCGGAGGTCCTGCATGGGTACAGTTCATGTAACTGAAAGGTTCGGGGAGGTCGATGCACTTAGGGGCGCCGCCGTCCTGATGATGATTGTATATCATACCCTCTTTGATCTTGACTTCCTGGGTGTGCTGGATCTTGACATGGGGTCGCCGGTGATCTGGTTCACAGGCAGGCTGACGGCGTTCCTTTTCATATTCCTGGTTGGGGTGTCCCTCAGCCTGAGCCATTCAAGAAGAGGGGTTACCTCCAGGCGGCATTACATCATAAGAGGTCTGAAGATATTCCTCTGGGGGATGGTCATCACCGCCGCAACATGGATCTACCCCCACAATGGTTTCATTGTCTTCGGGGTCCTCCACTTCATAGGCCTTGCAGTGATACTCACACACCCCCTTGCTGGAAGGAGAACCGTTGCACTTGCATTATCGGCTGTTGCAATCACGGTGGGGGTCCTGATGTCAGGGCTGCGGGTTGAAACTCCCCTCCTGATGTGGCTTGGAATCAGGCCCTATAATCTTTACACCCTTGACTACTTCCCGCTTTTCCCGTGGCTGGGTGTTGTGCTCCTCGGAATCTTCACCGGAGACACCCTCTACCCGGGATACCGTAGAAGATTTGGATTAAGGGCATGGAGTCCCTCTCTACTTCAGCTGATCGGAAGAAACTCACTGAAGGTTTACCTGGTCCACCAGCCTGTGATAGTTGGGATAATCTGGGCAGCCATGTATCTAACCTCTTAAAGGACTGAAAAGAAAGATTCATGACCTAAATAACCTCCCGTAAATGGCCTGGACGATACTTATCAAAGTTTTGTTAACAGGTAAATCAAAGCTTATAGAAAAGTTTATTAATTTCTAAAAAAGAAAATTGACCTTTAGGTTTTGATCTCGTAGTTTGTTACTGATAAAAAGCAAACCAACTTTAAATCTCTTGATGTATCTTTATTAAATTGTGGAGGTAATATTACGGATGCCAGAAAAGGATTTATTCTGAGCCTTTTATTGGCCCTTGCAGTATACCTGGTACCACTACCGGGTCTAAGGGCTTCAGGACACGCAGCACTTGCTTTACTCGTTTTTGCAGTTACAATGTGGGCAACGGAGGCCGTGCCCCTGGCTGTGACATCACTCATAATACTCTTCGCACAGCCACTCATTGGTGTTGAGAGCTTTGAAAACGCGGTTATAGGTTTTGCAAATCCCATACTCTTCCTCATGATTGGGGGATTTATAATGGCAGAGGCCATAAGGAAGAGTGGTCTCGCCCAGAGGTTCACCTACTACCTCCTGGGGAGGCTTGGAACCTCACCGGAGAGGGGACTGTTTGTAAGCATATTCTCGACGGGTCTTCTTTCTGCATGGATTGAGAATGTTGTTGCCTTTGCAATGCTCCTACCCATCATAAAGGAGATAGTGGATATAATGGGCTGCTCTGAACCTGAGAAGGGAAAGAGTAACTATGCAAAGGCCATGATACTCGGGGCATCATTCGGGTCCCTTGCCGGTGGATTCGGTACAGAGATAGGAACTGCCCCCAACCTCATGGCAGCGGCCTACACCAGCATACCCTTCCTTAACTGGATGATATTCGGTCTTCCACTTTCGATTGCAATGCTCCTGGTCACATGGTTCCTCCTCATGAGGATTTTTCCAAGCGAGGTCAGGGCCCTCGAAAATGGAGATGCCCTGATAGGTGAAAGGATCAGGATGATGGGCTCAATGAGCAGGGATGAGAAGCTCAGCGCAGGGATACTCCTCTTTGCCATCCTGCTGTGGGTTACAGCTGGCTTCACAGGTATCAACAGCTACTCTGTGTCACTTATAGCTGCTGTGATGTTCATATTCGCGGGTGTAATAACATGGAAGGACGCACAGAAGAACATTGACTGGGGTCTGGTGGTGTTCTTTGGAGGGGCACTCTCCCTTGGAAGCGCACTCCTCAAGACCGGGGCGGCAGCATGGATAATTGATAAACTTGTGGGTATGCTTGGTTCAGACCCATCGACTGTAATCGTCATGCTCGTGCTTATGGCTGTGGCGGTGATCATCACCCAGGTGATGTCCAATATAGCCCTCTCAGCCATCCTTGTCCCCCTCTCTGTGACCCTTGCATCTGCACAGCACCAGCCCATCGGGGTATACGCTGTACCCGTTGCAATCGCATGTTCACTGTCATTCATGCTCCCAATGGCAGACCCAACAGTTGCAATGGCCTACGGTTCCGGCTACGTTAAGCTGAGGGACATACCGAGGGCCGGAATTCCCATCATAGCTGTGGGTATCATCCTGACGGTCCTTGTGATCACAACCCTGGCAGCGCCCTTCATATCATGACCGTGGTCTGCAGATATATCCCCCTATTTTTTTAACGGCTGATGGTCCTCTCTAAATGCTGAACTTCAAAGGAATTACTGTTAGAGATGGGGAGTCCAGAATTTAATCCTGACAGAAGGTCTGTTCTGGTTAATGCATGGAACAGCCTCTTTTAAAATGCTGGCGTCCTTTAATCCTCTAAAGAATTAAGATTGAAAATGAAGACCGGGTCCTTAAAATCTATCCTTCAAGGATCTCCTCGATGATGGAGAGATCCATGTTTTCCTCAACGATCTCTGCCAGCCTGTCGATTGAGAACCTTCTTGATGCACTGAAGTTATCGTCCAAGTACTCCAGTGGTTCAATGCCCTTCCTCTCCCTGAGGAGATTTGTGAAGTACCTCCTGAATCTGAAGTTGTGGAATATTCCATGGAAGTAGGTTCCGGCCACGTTTCCATCGACCGCCCCATCGAATCCGCCGCTCCTGGTGTTCCCGAAGCCCCTGTCAACCCTCAGAAGGGGTTTCACATCACCGAGGACTGTGGTCCCCTCATGGAGTTCATATCCCTCCACGGTCTCTCCCCTCATACCACTGAAGATTCCGTTACCAAGGACCCTTCCCTGACTCTGGGAGATTATCTTACCCTCACCTGTAAAGTGGGTCTCACAGTCAAGAAGACCGAGACCATCAACACTGCCTTCACTGGACTCCTGCCGGGCATCATCAAGGATCCTCTTTCCCAGCATCTGAAAGCCACCGCATATGCCAAAGACAGGTATCTCACGGCTTAAGTCCCGGATCTCGTCAGCAAAGCCGTTCTCCTCAAGGTGGATGAGGTCGCTTATGGTGTTCCTGGTCCCGGGGATTATGATGGCGTCAAGGTCATCAAGGCTGTCACCTGTCTCTATGAGCCTCACAGCAACGTCCTCCTCGTACTCAAGGGGGTCTATGTCTGTGAAGTTTGATATCCTGGGCAGCCTCATAACTCCTACCCGTATATCCCCTCTTCCCCTGTACTTCCTCTGGGAGAGGGATGCTGAATCCTCCTCCGGGAGTTTCAGGCCTTCATCATAGGGCAGAACACCCAGCACCGGGACTCCTGTGATCTCCTCGATCCTCTCAATGCCGGGCATCAGTATGTCAATGTTACCACGAAACTTGTTTATGACAACACCCTTTATCCGGGACCTGTCACGTTCATCAAGGAGCATCAGGGTACCTGCAATTGATGCGAAGACACCTCCACGGTCTATGTCAGCCACCAGTATAACGTCGGCATCTGCAAGGTGGGCGATCTCCATGTTGGCAAGGTCCCTGTCCCTCATGTTTATCTCGGCGGGGGATCCTGCCCCCTCTATCACTATAAGCTCATACCTGCTCTTCAGGTACTCAAGGGATTCCCTTATAGCCTCAAGGGCAGTATCCCTGAATTCTGTCTGGTAGTCCTGGAAGTTCATGTTTCCTGCAGGTCTCCCATGGACTATTACCTGGGATGTGAAGTCCTCCTTGGGTTTGAGGAGGACGGGGTTCATGTGGTGTGATGGCTCTATCCCTGCGGCCTCTGCCTGGAGGACCTGGGCCACCGCTATCTCCCGGTTCTCAGCTGTTGTGAAGGAGTTCAGTGACATGTTCTGGGATTTGAAGGGCGCAACCCTGTATCCCCTCCGTGAGAATATACGGCAGAGAGCTGCGACCATCACGCTCTTACCTGCACTCGATGATGTGCCCTGAACCATTATACACTTTGCACTCATGGCCTCACCTGATCCAGTGGACAATGCCACCTCTTAACGGTTTTCTATTATAACTTGAGGCTGATCCTGACTGAACTGGAGTCTGGTCCTAACAATATTGAACACTAAAATCTTAAATACATTGCTGGTGAAAATATTACTCAAGATGTTCATTGTGGGAGATGGTTAAATGGCCCCTGTTCCTCTTGCAGTTCCTGACCTGTCAGAAGATGATCTTAAGTCAATTTTCGAGACCGTTATCAGTAAAAGTCCCGACGGCATTATCACGGTTAACATGGATGGCGTTATAGTCTTCTCAAACCCTGCAGCAGACAGGATGTACGGATACCCATCCCTGAAGGGTAAAAATCTGGATGATCTGGTCCCGGAACCCCTGAGGGAGGATCTCCACATTAAAATGGAGGAGTACCGTGCTGCGGGTAGACATGAGCTCAGCGGAAGGGTCCTTGAGACGGTTTCTCTCAGAGCCGATGGGACAGAATTCCCTGTTGAGATGACCATCAACCCTGCAGAAACCCCTGCCGGGAGGTACATAACCTCAATAATAAGGGATATCTCCAGTAGAAAGGAAATGGAGGAGGAACTGAAGAGCCGTGAGGAACAGTTCAGGGACCTCTTTGAGAACGCCACTGACATGATACAGGCCGTTAACCCTGAAGGGAGATTCGTCTATGTTAACAGGGCCTGGAAGGAGACCCTCGGCTACACTGACAGGGACCTGGAGGAACTCACACTCTTCGATGTGATACACCCTGACAAACTTGATGAGTGCCGTGAACTCTTCAGGAGGGTGATGTCAGGTGAGAAGATACCCACCGTCGAGACGGCCTTCATAACCAGTGACGGAGAGAAGATATTTGTCGAGGGCAACGTCAATGTCCGGATGAAGAAAGGAGAGGTGGAGTACAGCAGGGCCATCTTCAGGGACGTTACAGAGCGGATGAAATTCCAGAGGGAACTTGAAAGACTGGCAGCCATAGTTGAATCATCAGGTGACGCCATCGTGAGTTACGACCTGGAGGGCAACATAATGGACTGGAACAGGGGAGCTGAGATGGTCTATGGCTACAGTGCAGAGGAGGTTAAGGGAAAGAACATATCCATCCTCATGAGTGAGGAGGAATTCGAGAAGCTGCGGGGCCTGATATCAGAGGTTAAATCCGGAGGTTTAGTTTCAAACTTTGAGGCGAAGCGCAGGAGGAAGGATGGGGAGGAGATCTGGGTTTCAATCTCCCTCTCACCAATACGTGACTTTAACGGCGAGATCATCGGGGTTTCAACCATTGCAAGGGACATCACCGAGATGAAGAGGACCCGGGAGGCACTGGAGGCGAGTGAGGAGAAGTACCGCAAGATTGTTGAGAAATTCATACAGAACGCCCTGGCCCTGATATCTGAGATAAACCGCTGAACCATGCAACATGGTGGAGATACCTTTATAAGGGGAACCCCCATATATTAAAATAAAAATTTGTAAGTAAAATATTTTAAGTAGGAGAAACAATTGATAACTGTGATTTTAATTTTAACCACTTCACTTAATGGAGGCATTTGAATAGAAATGAAAACCACCATTAAAAACTCCAGAACTCAGGAATCTGTTTCATATGAGGGTAACGAGACTAAAAAGGGAACCGGGGAGACCCTTTCATATGAAACATCAAAGGATATAGAAGTCCCCGAAAGACTCATAGATCAGATCATAGGGCAGGAAGAGGCCGTTGAGACAATAAAAAAGGCGGCTGAACAGAGACGTAACGTTTTACTGATAGGTGAACCCGGTGTGGGTAAATCCATGCTGGCAAAGGCGATGGCAGAGCTGCTGCCACGCGAACAGTTACAGGACATACTGGTCTACCCAAACATAGAGGACCCCAACAACCCCCTCATAGGGGCTGTACCTGCAGGAGAGGGTCGTAAGATCGTGATGAACCACAAGAACAAGGCAAGGTCACAGGATGAGAAGAAGAACCTTTTCATGATGCTCATAATATCCTTCATCCTTGTCCTTGGGTTCATGATGAACCAGTTCCTGGCAGCGATAATAGCTGCAGGTATAATATTCCTGGCACTGCAGCAGTTCAGGCCACGGACAACGGTCATGGTCCCGAAACTCCTTGTGAACAATGAGGGAAGGCAGGTCGCACCATTCGTCGATGCAACCGGAGCCCATGCAGGGGCCCTCCTCGGGGATGTAAGACATGACCCCTACCAGTCAGGTGGTCTTGGCACACCTGCACATGAGAGGGTGGAAGCCGGGATGATCCACAAGGCCAACAAGGGTGTGCTCTACATAGATGAGATAGGGACAATGAAGATGAAGACCCAGCAGGAACTCCTGACGGCCATGCAGGAGAAGAGGTACTCGATCACAGGCCAGAGCGAAACAAGCAGCGGAGCCATGGTACGCTCACAGGCGGTTCCCTGTGACTTCGTACTGGTGGCTTCAGGTAACCTGCAGGTGCTTGAGGGTATGCACCCTGCCCTCCGTTCAAGGATAAGGGGATACGGATACGAGGTCTTCATGAAGGACACGATGCCCGACACACCAGAAAACAGGGACAAACTCGTTCAGTTCGTTGCACAGGAAGTTGAAAAGGATGGAAGGATCCCCCACTTCAGCAGGGAGGCAGTTGAGGAGATAATAAGGGAGGCCCAGAGGAGGGCCGGTAAGAAGGACTCACTGACCCTAAAACTCCGTGAACTGGGGGGCCTTGTAAGGGCAGCCGGTGACATAGCCAAGAGCCGCGGAGCAGAACTTGTGGAAACAGAGGACGTTATAGAGGCAAAAAAACTTTCACGAACCCTTGAGCAGCAGATTGCAGATAGATACATTGTCCAGAAGAAGAAGTACAGTGTCTTCAAATCAGAGGGTGGAGAGGTCGGTCGAGTCAACGGCCTTGCGATAATCGGTGATAGGAGTGGGATCATACTCCCCATAGCCGCAGAGGCCGCCCCTGCCCAGAGCAAGGAGGAAGGCAGAATCATAGCAACAGGTAAACTGGGTGAAATCGCAAGGGAGGCTGTGCAGAACGTAAGCGCCCTCATAAAGAAATACACCGGTACAGACATATCCAACTATGACATCCACATACAGTTCCTCCAGGCCTATGATGGTGTGGAGGGGGACAGTGCAAGTGTCTCCGTTGCAACAGCAGTCATATCGGCCCTTGAGGAGATACCTGTGGATCAGTCAGTTGCCCTCACCGGCTCACTGAGCATACGCGGAGATGTTCTCCCTGTTGGAGGAGTCACAGGGAAGATAGAGGCAGCTGCAGAGGCGGGAATAAGGAAGGTCCTGATACCTGCATCCAACATGGGTGATGTGATGATTGAGAAGAAGTACGAGGACATGGTTGAGATAGTACCCGTTGAGACCCTCGGGGATGTCCTTGAACACGCACTCATCGGTAAGGGAAAGGAGAGCCTGATTCAAAGGATGCAGAAGATAAGTGATATTGTGCCTTCAATCATGAAAAAACCAGCCATGCACTGATCCTCTGCATTTACTTTTTCTTTTTGGAAGTTCCAGCCTGTTTTCAGGATTTATCTGTGTTCTGGCGAAATAGTTCTAATGGGTTATTTAGGATATACGTCTTTTTTATACTGAGCTCCCTTTTCATGTGCTCAGGTCCAGATGATTCTTAAAAAAAGTTAATAAGGGCCGGGAACTGAAAAAATATCTGAAATGGGTTAAATTAATCTTTCATGACATCTGCAATAAGCGGTGCAACTGAGATCTCGCTAACATCAGATTTAAGGGTGTCCGTTGCAATGACCCTCTCAACACCGGCTGAGAATATCTTCAGGAGGGCGTCCTCCACAAGGACCGGGTGGACACAGCAAACAGTTATGCTTGAGGCTCCACATTTCCCTAAAATCCCGGCGGCGTTTACTATGGTCCCACCGGTGCTTATGATGTCATCAACAACCACAGCATCCTTTCCTTCAACATCAAGGTCACTCACACGGGTCTCAACCACCTCAGGGGATATGCGGACCTTCTCCATGTAGTCACATTCACATCCAAGTATATCACTGACCTCCCGGGCATGACCTAGGGCACCCTTATCCGGGGCGATGATTACCGGGTCATCAAGGAATGAGATGTGTTCAGCGATGAGGGGCATTGCAGAGAGCTCCCTCACAGGTACACGGAAGAACTCACTCAGGCAGTTCTCATGGAGGTTCACGGTTACAATTTCATCTGCACCGGCGGCCTCAAGGAGGTGGGCGACTATTTTCGCCGATACAGCTTCACCGCTCTTGAAACGCCTCTCCTGCCTCCCGTATCCAAAGTAGGGTATGGCTGCACGCACATAATCCGCCCCCAGATCTTTAAGGTTCTCTATCATGAAAAGGAGTTCCATGAGGTTTTCATCCTGGGGGTAACCCGTTGACTGCACAACGGTCACCTCTCCCTCCACTTCCTCCTTAACCCTGATGTAACGTTCCCCATCAGGGAATTTACGGGTTTCAACGGGGCATAAAGGTTCATCTAGTAAATCTGCAACTGAGGCAGCAAGTTTCTGTGATGCTGAACAACCTATTATCATGAAAAATCACCTTCCGGTAATTAACAATTTTTATATAGATAACTCTATTAATTCTAATTATAAAATTTTGTCAGACTAAAGAGGTGAAATGGGTGCATGAACTATCCATGGCCGATGCAATTGTGAGGACGGTTATCGATGCTGCAGAGAAGAATGACGCCGTCGAGGTCCTTGAGGTCACGGTTGAGATCGGCCAGCTTACCCTGCTGAACCCGGAACAGATAGAATTTATGCTGGACGTCCTCAGCGAGGGCACAATACTTGAGGGCGCCAGGTTCAACCTTGAGGTTGTCCCCGTGGAAATAGAGTGTGAATGTGGATATGAGGGCGTGGTCGAGGCCGATGAACTTGACCACTTCGCTCCGGTCATAAAATGCCCCGCCTGCGGGGGCCATGAGTTCCATGTCAGGGCTGGCAGGGAATGCAATGTTAAAAATATAAAGATTGAGAAGAAGGACTAGAGGAGGAATTTCATGCATAAAGTAGCAGAGGTTGAAATTCAGAATGACATCCTGCTTGCAAACAGGAAACTCGCCAGAAAGAACCAGAGACGCCTTGACAGGGCAAATGTCTTTGCAGTTGACTTTCTGGGTGCAATAGGTTCAGGAAAAACAACACTCATAGAGAAACTCATTGAGAACATGGACAGGAAGGTTGCGGTTATCGCAGGGGACGTTATAAGCAAATTCGACGCTGGAAGGTTTGAGAAGTACGACGTACCTGTTGTCGGGCTCAACACAGGTAAGGAGTGCCACCTTGATGCCCACCTCGTTGAGCACGGACTTGAGGACCTCCCCCTTGATGATGTGGACCTGCTATTCATTGAGAACGTCGGCAACCTCATCTGTCCGGTGGACTTTGATCTTGGATCCCACATGAGGGTTGTTGTTGTAAGCTCCACAGAGGGCGACGACACAGTCGAGAAGCACCCCCTCATATTCCGGGAGGCGGACCTTGTTGTTATTAACAAGGCTGACCTTGCAGAGGCCGTTGGCGCGGACCTTGACAAGATGGTTGATGATGTTAAGAAGATCAACCCGGAAGTCAGGGTAATAAAGACCAGCCTCAAGACAGGTGATGGTGTTCAGGAGATCATAGAAGCCATTGAAGGGGCAATGGCAGATTAAAATATTTTTTTGGTGGTTTTCCTTGAAGATATGGATTGATATTACCAACGCCCCTCATGTCAGGTTTTTCAGGGATGTGATAACATACTTCCAGGAAGAGGGCGAGGATGTCATAATCACCGCCAGGAAGTTCGGTGATATACACAGGCTCATGAAGCTCTTCGGCTTTGAGTTCACATCAATAGGTAAACATGGCGTAACCCTCTCTGAGAAACTCATTGAGAGCACAAAGAGGGCATATAACCTCTCAAAATTTATAGCAGAACAGAGACCAGATGTTGGTCTTTCAAAACACTCCATAGAACTCCCAAGGGTAACCTTTGGTCTTGGAATCCCAAGTGTCTATGTACTTGACAATGAGCACGCACTGGCAGCAAACAAGCTAACACTCCCTCTCTGTGACAACATAATAATGCCTGAGGTCATTGACCTCTGGGACATAATGAAAACAGGTGCTGACCCAAACAGGATAAGGAGATACAGGGGGACCTCTGAGATAATCCACTTCCAGAACTTTGAATACAATGAGAACATCTTCGAGGACCTGAACCTGAAACTTGAAAGGGAGAAGACAATACTCATGAGGCCGGAGCCGTCACTGGCATCCTACCTTGATGCTGACTGTCATGAATCGGTCCTCACGCCGATAGTGGAGGTCCTGAAGGATTACGCCAATATACTCATAATACCCAGGTTCAGGGAACAGGCAGAGATCTTCGAGGGATATGATAATGTTACCATAATAAAGCCACCAGTTGACACCTTCAGCCTCATGAAGAGATGTGACCTTGTTATAGGCGCCGGCGGGACCATGAACAGGGAGGCGGCTCTCCTTGGCACACCAGTCATATCCTGTTACCCTGGAAAGCCCCTTTCAGTGGACAGGTTCTATATAGACAATGGCCTCATGTACCGATCCACCGATGTGGATGAAATCGTAAACACGGCCCTGAGACTCCTTGTATCAAAGAGGGAGCAAAAGAAACTCAGAACAGATGACCTCTTCCGGATAATAGTGGACATGGTCTACGAGGCCGCTGAATCCAGTTAGGGACATCCCGGTGACTCCCTTTAAACTTAAAAATCATTGGGCACTTCCCTGTGGCCTGGAATGATTTTTTTATTTTAATAAGGAAACCTGAAAAACTTCATTTAATCAGTAAAAATAAATGCAGGACAATAAAAACAGTTTAAAAAACAGTTTTGAGTGGACTGGCCGGGATTTGAACCCGGGGCCTCCGCCATGCCAAGGCGACGCTCTACCAACCTGAGCTACCAGCCCCAACAAAGTATACATTAAGCCTTTTAATATTTAAAGTTAACCTTATTAAATCTTCGACGGATAATTAATATGGTGATTGGTGTGATGGTGAGGAACGCAAGGGAGGAGGACTTCCTGGCCATAGCTGAACTGGCACATGAATGCCCACCTATGGTTACAGAGAGAAACTCCATCTACCATATATTCACGAGGTTCTTCAGCACAACCTCATTTATTGCTGAGGATGGGGATGAAATCGTGGGGTTCCTGCTGGGGTTCATATCACAGGATAACCCCTCCGAGGCATACATCCACCTCCTCTGTGTTTCACCGTCCCTCAGGGGAACTGGAATTGCCGGAAGGCTCCTTGAAAGGTTCGCAGGGACCGTGAAGGGTATGGGTGCGAGGGAGATCTACCTCATCACAAAGCCATCAAACGACCGTGCAATAAGGTTTTACCTTAAAAACGGTTTCAAACCAGTTGAAAAGGGCAAAACAGTTGAATACGGTCCTGTAATGGCTGTGGCAGACTACAATGGTCCCGGTGAGGACTATGGTTGTCTTTCGAAAATCCATACCTGGCGGAAAAACTTTTTAAGATAACCCTCAATATATGATCTAGTTGCAACCCCATATCTCTGGTTTCAGGGTCCGGATTTTTGCCCTGAAACATGTTTGCAGTCCCCTATCATCAACATCTCTGGAGGATTAAATTGGCCCTTATAGCACAGAATCACCTTCAGCTCATAATTGAGGTTGGCATAATACTCTACGCAGCAATGGTTTTCATACTCAACCTTGCACCAATGTCCCTCAGCATGGTTCTATTCATCTGCATAGTCCTTGGAATAGGATTCAACATAATCTTCGGACTTGACGTTGTTGCACTCTTCATGTCATTCGGTCAGAGTGAGTTCACCCACCCATTTGGCCCAATAGCCCTGCTTGTGACAGTATCATCCCTTGCAGCCCTTGCAATCATGGAGGAATCAGGGGTTGATGTGAGGGGCCTTAGAGGTTTTGTTTACCTGCTCATGGCGGGCATAACCCTCTTTGGGGGTCTTATGCACAGATCGTTCCTCCTTCTATGGCTTCTGGGCCTTTTTATGGGACTTTTCATAATATCAAAGTCCATGAGGCAGAGGTCCCTCATCACGGTTAAGCGGGTCGCCGGCTTTGCATTAATAGCAGTGGCTGGATTCGGGGGCCTTGAGTTAATCTCAAGGGTACTGGGGATGACTGTTCTAAGCCCTCTTCTACGTATAGAGAGACTCGAAACATTTTCACTCCCGAGCATGAAACTTGTCATCAAGAACACCACCCTCCTGGGTCATAATCCAATGTCTTCCTACTGGGGTGAACTCTCAAGTGGATTTGCCGATGGATACATTTCACTTCCACTTCAGCTCATACTCTTCTTTGGTCTGCCCTTCCCGGTTTTCTATGGCATACTCGTCAACAAGAAGGACGTGATAGATTACATGGTGCCTGGAGTATTTGGGTGGGCCTATGACTTTGGATACATTACCATGTTCTTCCTTCTAATCTGGTGTGTGGGTATCATTATAATGGGATTGAGGATGCTCAGCATATACCGTGAAAGGCGTGAAAATGGCTCAAGAAGCTACCTTGGAAGGGAGGTTCTGCTGACAGGGGCCCTCGCAGCCTTCATGTCGCAGGCCATAATAGGACTCTTCGTGATAAACAGGACAATAAACGGGACAGCCCTCCTGACCTTCATCTTCCTCAGCTCACTCATATTTGCAAACTCTGTCGGGCTGAAGGAGTAGGCGGTCCCAGCTGGTGAATGATCAAGAACCCATAATGGGGAGATAATCATGAAAACGGAATCAACAGGGAAGGCTTTAATGGTACTGGGATGCCCGGAATCACCGGTTCAGATCCCCCTGGCAATATACACATCACATAAACTCAAAAAGAAGGGTTTCAGGGTTACTGTAACAGCCAATCCAGCCGCACTCAGGCTTGTCCAGGTTGCTGACCCTGAGGGTATCTACACGGATGAAATGGTGGACCTTGAATCATGCATCAACGAATTAGCTGAGGGTGACTACGAATTCCTCGCAGGCTTTGTACCCAACGATGCTGCAGCAGCATACCTTGTGACCTTTGCAGGGATACTGAATACAGAGACCCTGGCAATAATCTTTGATAGGGACGCAGATGTCCTTGAAGAACTCGTTAATGAAATAATGGAGACCCTTGACGCGGAGATCATTGCTGCAAGGGCACACCACAACCCTGCACCCCTGCGGGTGAGGATAGACAGGTTCATGGAGGAGAAACCATGACGTTCTGCCTGGAGACCTATCTGCAGCAGTCAGGGGAATATGAGATCCACATGAAGAGGGCCGGTTTCAGGGAATGTGCAGCAATGATAGAAAAGAAGGCACGGAGGGTCGTCCACATAAAGCCCGGTGAGAAGATCCTCGGCGCAAGGATAATCGGCATACCACCCGTACCCATCGGTATAGATGAGGAAAGATCAACCGTCATGATACCATACACCAAGCCATGCTACGGTACAGCCGTGGTTGAGCTCCCGGTTGATCCAGAGGAGATAGAGAGGATCCTTGAGGTGGCAGAACCCTGAGGGTGATGGTGTGATCACAACAGTTGTTGGAAGCTACCCCACAGAACCCAGGGGTCCTGAGACACTGGGTGAACGTCTGCTGAATTTTTTTGGCTCCTACGATAGATACAGACCGGCCATAGAGGCTGCTGTGAGGGACCAGTTCAGGGCGGGAGTTGATATAATCTCGGATGGACAGGTTCGTGGCGACATGGTGGGACACTTCGCAGCGGCAATTGGAGGCATGAAGATCGAGGACGGCACATCAATCATATACTCAAGGATAACACCGCCTGCAGGTTCCATAGGAGCAGCTGACCTCAGATATGCATACCGGATTTTAAGGGGCCTCACAGATGATGAATCAAGGGGTGTTAAGGGCATAATAACCGGACCATCCACCATGATCTACGCATCCAGGATAGAGGGGTTCTACGACCCCCAGAAGAGGGATCGGGCTGTCATGGACATGGCAGGAGTTCTTAAAATAGAGGCAAAGCACCTCCAGGATGCAGGGGCTGCAATGATACAGATAGATGAACCCTTCCTCTCAACGGGAATTGTTGACATGAAAACAGCAGGGAGGGCCATAGATCACATTGCAGCCGGCCTGGACATTGAGGTCTCACTGCATGTGTGTGGAGACATAAGGAATGTGCTCTCTGATCTGCTCAGATTTAAGGTTGATGTCCTGGACCTTGAATTCGCGGGAAGACCATCCAACCTGGAGGTCCTTGAGGAGAAATGGAGGGGTGATAAGGGGGTAGGATTTGGATGTGTGGATACCACAACCGAGAGGGTTGAATCCATGGAGGAGATAAGAAACCTTATTAAAAGGGGTGCTGATATAGTTGGAGAGGAGAACCTCTACATCGACCCTGACTGCGGAATGAGGAAACTCCCGAGGAAGGCGGCCTTCAGCAAACTCCGCAACATGGTGATGGCAGCAGGTAATTGAGGGTGTTCATGATGGCCTACAGTATAGAAGTCAATGAAATTGCAGATGGCTGGAAGAAACTCGTTGAGAAGATAATGCATGATGGGCGGGAGATAAGGGATGAAAGGGGATCCCTTACAAGGGAGGTCATGAACACCGTTGTGACCATAAAGAAGCCCCTCGGCAAATCAGATGACTTTTACCATATCAGGAGGGGTTCGCTGCTCAACATAAAGGTCCCTGAGGGCTACTTCTGGAGCGGTGAAAAACTTGAGAAGTACTCTGAACAGTTCCTCTCAGGGGACAGGAAGGGATTTGTCTACACCTACGGAAACCGCCTGAGGGCACACTTCGGAGTGGACCAGCTGGATGAGGCCATAAGGAGACTTAAAAACTGCACAGAATCAAGAAGGGCCACCATGGTAACCTGGGATCCTCCTGAAGACACTGCGAGTGATGAGGTCCCCTGCATGATCCTCGTTGACTTCAAGATAAGGGATGGGAGGCTCTTCACAACGGCCCTCTGGCGCAGCCATGACATCTACGGGGCATGGTTCCCAAATGCTGTGGGCCTTGCCTATCTTGCTGATCACGTCGCAGCAGAGGTGGGTGTTGAGGTGGGTCACATAACCATCCACTCAATTAGCGCTCATATATATGAGGTTAACTTCAAAGAAGCAGAAGAGGTGATCAAATGGTAAGTGTAAACCTTGAGGCAAAGAAGATAGTTGACAGAATGATTGAAAAGGCAGACGACCTTAAAATAAAGGTCGATAAACTTGAAAATGGTTCAACAGTCATCGACTGCGGAGTTAACGTTGACGGCAGCATCAAGGCAGGTGAACTCTACACAGGTGTCTGCCTGGGAGGACTTGCAGATGTTGGGATCTCCATACCCGGCGACCTTTCAGAGAGGTTCGCACTTCCATCCGTTAAGATAAAGACAGACTTCCCTGCCATATCAACACTGGGAGCCCAGAAGGCTGGATGGTCAGTCAGTGTGGGCGACTTCTTTGCACTGGGTTCCGGACCTGCAAGGGCCCTCTCCCTGAAACCTGCAGAGACCTATGAGGAGATAGGATACCAGGATGAGGCAGATGTTGCAATACTCACCCTTGAGGCAGATAAACTCCCTGGTGAGGATGTCACAGACATGATTGCAGAGGAGTGTGACGTGGCAGCAGAGAACGTATACGTCCTGGTGGCCCCAACATCATCCCTGGTTGGTTCAATACAGATCTCAGGCCGTGTGGTTGAAAACGGTACCTACAAGATGCTTGAGGCACTCCACTTCGATGTTAACAAGGTCAAATATGCTGCCGGTATAGCACCAATAGCCCCGGTTGACCCTGACAGTCTTAAGGCCATGGGTAAAACCAATGATGCAGTCCTCTTCGGCGGAAGGACCTACTATTACATAGAATCCGAGGAAGGAGATGACATAAAATCCCTGGCAGAGAACCTCCCATCATCTGCATCTGAGGGTTATGGTAAACCCTTCTATGATGTCTTCAGGGAGGCCGACTACGACTTCTACAAGATAGATAAGGGAATGTTTGCACCTGCAGAGGTCGTTATAAATGACCTCAGGACAGGAGATGTCTTCAGGGCAGGATTTGTCAATGAAGAGCTCCTCATGAAATCCTTCGGACTTTAAACATCCCTGACCACTTCTATTTTTTCTGGAGCATCTGAAAGATGAAGGGGATAGCGGTATCAGAGTGCCATTCCTATGACCCTGAGGAGGTAAGGGAGTCGGTCACTGAGTGTATTGAACTTCTGGGAGGAGCCAGGAGGTTCGCATCCAGTGGGGACAGGGTTCTCCTTAAACCGAACATGCTCATGGCAGCATCACCGGAGAGGCACGTCACAACCCACCCATCAGTCATCGAGGCTGTGGCAGAGGTATTTCTGGACCTTGGGGCTGAGGTATCCATAGGTGACAGCCCCGGTGGTTCATTCAGGAATATAGAAAGATTCTGGAGGGCCACAGGCATACTTGATGTGTGCAGGAGACTGGATATTGAACCAGTGAATTTTGAGGCCTCTGGATCATACATTATGGGTTCAGGATATCCCATTTCAAGGCCGGTGGTGGACAGTGACCTTGTCGTCAACCTCCCCAAGCTGAAAACCCACAGCATGACCATATTCACATGTGCCGTTAAGAACATGTACGGTGCAGTGCCTGGATTCGGGAAGGCGGATTATCACAGGGAGCACCCCAGACCATCCGAGTTCGCAAGGAGGCTCCTTGAAATTTACCTCCTTACAGAACCAGCCCTCACCCTGGTTGATGGGGTTGTCGGGATGGAGGGAAACGGTCCATCGGGGGGAGACCCCAGGGACCTTGGAATCATCCTGGCATCAGAGGATGCCATTGCACTTGACGTATACATCCCCTGGCTACTGGGCATGGACCCCTTCAGGGTCCCTGTTAATGAGGCCGCCAGGAGAGAGGGACTCGCCCCGGATCCTGCCGAACTTGAAATTGCAGGGTATGAACCTGAAAGGGTGGATGACTTCAGGTGGCCATCAAACATCTATTACACCCTTGACCTCCTACCATCGGGCCTTGCACGCGCCATCAGGAAGCTCTGGTGGTCGAGACCTGCCATAGACCCTGAGAGGTGCAGGAACTGCAATGTCTGTGTTGAGAGCTGCCCGGTTGAGGCTCTGAAGGCGGGTGCAGTCATACCGGAGTTCGATTATTCCCGCTGCATCAACTGTCTCTGCTGCATGGAGGTATGTCCACACGCAGCATTCTATCAGGACAGGAGTCTCCTTTACAGGTTCACAGGCCTATTTTCAGGGGTGCTGAAGTAGCCAGCAATGCGGCTAGTATTCGCTTCAGACTGATCCATCAATTATCCAGCTCCAGTCCCATCAGAATCCCGCACTATCCCCTTCACTCCACACTTTCCCGGGTGAAGCTTTTATTAAAATGAGGGACATAAATGAAATGTGGTGTTTTTATGGAAGTCTATACACAGGAACTCCCCCTGAGGACATCCCGAAGGGTTGAGCTCATTGACATAACCTCCATGGTCTCGGGTGTTCTTGAGTCCTCAGGGATAAGGAACGGCATACTGAATGTCTTCTCAAGGCATTCAACATCAGCGATATTCATAAATGAAAATGAAAGCAGACTCCTCAGCGACATTGAATCCATGCTTGAGGGCACCGTACCGGTGGATGCATCCTATGGACACAACGCCATTGACAACAATGCCGACTCCCATCTGAGGGCCGTGCTCCTCGGGGGAAGCCAGACGGTTCCGGTTATCAACGGATCAATGGACCTTGGGACCTGGCAGAGCATCTTCTTCGCAGAACTCGACGGACCCAGAAACAGAAGGATAAGGGTATCAGTGGCTGGAAAGCCCTGAAAGTTCATATTCCATTTATTTCTACTTAAATTCGATTTCAAGTGCAATAACAGGATATTCCAGGTTGAAGTTTGTTACAACCTCAGGATGGACCTCACCGAAGAATCCACCTATGGCTGAGGATTTGCCCTCAGATTCTATGGCTGCACATCTTCCCTCTATGAAGGATGGGTGTTCAAGGGGCTCTATCCTGAACTCGTAACCGAGGTTCTCAACCACAGCCGCTGCAAGGGACTTTATCTCGGTGAAACCTGCACTGGAGTGCGTGACTGCGCATGCAAGCTTCGTAACGACCCTGCTACGGGTCTCAGATTCAGGGTTAATGTACACCACATCCCCGACCTCGAATATCTTCTGTGGAAGATCCTCGTGCTTGTTGTCCTCGAAGAACTCAAGGAGGCCGTTGAGCAGACTCTTGCGGATCATGGTCCTGTCTTGGGAAATGGGCTGGGCAACCTCAACCCTTTCATCCTCCTCAAGCCTCATCCTCCTGTAGTGGCTCTCCTCACTGGTTAACATGAGGCTCATAACCTCCTGGAATCCGAGGCCCACCATGACCTCCCTTATAGACGCGTCTGCCCTGCTCCAGGTGTCCTCCTCTGCAATGGTCGCTATATCAGGAAGTTCGGGTTCAATCCTCCCTATGCAGTGCTGCACAGCTATGTTCTCAACAAGGTCAACCTCGTGGAGTATATCCACCCGGTAGGCGGGTATAACCGCAACCACCTCATCATCTGAGGTCCTCCGGGCGTCCATCCGGGCCTTCATGAGGAGATCCATGACCTCATCTGCACTGAGTTCAAGTCCGGTTATCCGTGAGGCTTCTGAGACAGATACCCTCATCTCACGTGGTGTGAGGTCTGGTAGATGCAGCTCTCCATCAGGACGCTTAACCCTCACCGAGCCTATCCTTCCACCCGCCTCTGCAAAGGATGTGCATATGATATTCAGGGTCTGTCTGACAGCCCTATCATCGGTTCCTGTGACATCCACAAGTATTCTGCGGGTGTTCACGGTTAACTTGGTGAGCTCCCCATTTATTATGGGGGGCATGGAGAGAACGTCCCCATTCTTATCTGTTATCAGGGGGTAACGGTCATGGTCCCGGAGGAGGTGGGCGTAACTGACACCCTTGGGGTGCTCCTCGAGTATTTCATGGGGTGTCATTTCACATACACTGTCAAGGGGTGTGAATGTGACTCCCTCCGGTTCAACGCCACTGTAGAGGAAGGGTGGCTCGACACGGTCAAGGTCATGGATACCTATGGCCACCTTCCTGCGGTCCCTGCCTATGACCCAGTGCAGGTCCTCCTGGAACTCCATGACCTGTTTAAGTTTTTTATCGGTGAACTGAACGTCCTCTATGACGGCCATTCCAAGGTATGGCCTCACATCAAGTACAGACTCATCTACTGTGACCTCCACCCCGGAGTCATGGACATCATAGGATGGCATACCCTTTTCAATTCCAAGGAATCCGCGGAGGCTCCTTGCAACACCCTCAACCGAGAGCAGGTCAGGACGGTTGGGAAAAAACTCCACCTTAATGCTTTCGTCATCAAAGTCCTCTATATCACTTCCCATCATCGGCAGAACGTCAAGGAGCTTCTCCCTATCAATATCAATGCCCAGTTCCTTCAGGTCATCGTAATCGAACGTTATAACAGGCATGGTGATCCTCCAGTAAATGTGATGTTTGAATGTTATCATGGTATCAAATAAATAATTAACCGCCACCAGCGAGTCCGTGGGTGTGGGCTGCATCAACGAGTCCACAGGCAAATAAATTATCTTAAGGATTTTCAGGGGTTGGTTTTTCCATTCCTCCGGCACACACCCGGTTATATATGCATCAAAATACAATTAAATATTAGAGATTTCTTGGGGGGTGTAATATGAATAAATACTGGGGGGTTGCTTTTCTGATTTTCCTTGCAATCTCCCTTGGAACGGCTTCAGCAGCCACTGAAAATGATACATGGAGTAGATGGGGGTCCAAAGGTAACCACTCCCATATTAAAGCCACCTCTAATTGCTGTTCAGTCATCGTCAACGTAAATGATACATGCGCGGTCTTCGCCTACCGGAGGGATTCGACCTACGCAGCGACCCTCAAAATCCAGAGGACGGTATGGAATGGCAGGGAGACCCTCAAGGAATACAAGACAACCAACGGTTACTTCTTCCACACAGTAATCTCAGAGGGCGGCTGGATGATGGGTGCCGGGGGGCCCGATATTGTATGGATAAACCGGGCACTTGAGTCCATTGGTGGTGACATTATCAGAAGGGGTAATGTGACCTCCTATGATATGAAGAGGGCCCACAGCCTTGTGAGAAGACTGGGACTCGGTCACTTTGTTATAAGAGGTCCAGGTGGACAGGCAGGAGTTTCAATTTACCGGAGGGGATATTCAAGGCTCTCAGTCTTCAGGTTGAAAAGTGGTGAATACCTGAGTGTCCCGAACAGCCCTTCATACTACCGGAGGGGCTACTATTCCAGGTGGAGCAGGGACCCACTGAAGGCCGCTGTTTATGCGGCAGGAACAGACAGGTGGGGTATTAACAGGAGAAACATACTGCTCTATGAGACACGTTCAGAGAAAAACTCAACATCTGTGAAGGTCCATGTAACCTTCGATGGAGGAAGGCTCATAGGAAGATACAGGGGAAGACCTGATAACATACTGTTCCTTGGAAAATACATTTCAGCATCCTCAATTCCCAGAATACCCACAACAAGGTTCCTTGGCACTGTAACCCTTGCAAGAAGGATTAACTGATTAAAAGGGTATCAAGGGACTTCAGATGGACCTTCCTTTACTTTTATTTTTCATGCCTGTAACACCTATATCACGTATCAGCTCGTAGATGGTGTCTTTTTCAGTTCATGATAGATTCAGGCTGCTGAGAAGATCATTATAAAGAAGAGGGATTCAACCGTGAAGTGAAGCGCCCTGTGGTACAGCCATCCATGATCAACCCCGCTCAGCTGGTGGTACAGATCAACAACCAGGTGTATTGTGGCTGCAAGGAACCCCGATTTCGAGGGATAAAAACACGACCGACAGGATCACGAAGTGGAAAAGGGCCTCCAGACACTCGTGGACCAGCCAGAGCTGTATATTCGATGAGAATGTCTCCTTGAGAATCCCGGCCAGGAGTATGTAAAAGTCAAAGAACACATTCCAGAGTATCTTTGTATGTATCTCATCACTTATTGCAAGGAAAAGTGCTATGTAGAACCAGATTAACTCCATCGGTATTCACCATATGAGAACTTGCTTCCCCTTATTTCTCCTACAAGGTTAGAGTATTCAAACATCTTTATAAAGATTGGGTAGTGAATATTATCTATAACTACCGCAGCACTAATCACAGCTTCTATCAGGGAGAGAATAAGATGACCGATAATCAGATCCCGAAGGATTACAACCATAAAAACGAGGTTAAATGGCAGAAAAAATGGCAGGAAGAGGACATATACCGCTTCATAGGGTCAGGGACAAAGCCAAGGTACATTATAGACACACCACCACCCTACCCCACAGGTTCAATACACATGGGCCACGTGCTCAACTGGGTCTACATGGACATAATAGCCCGTTTCAAGAGGATGAGAGGTTTCGATGTTCTCTTCCCACAGGGATGGGACTGCCACGGCCTCCCAACGGAGGTTAAGGTCGAGGAGACCCATAACATCAAGAAGAGCGATGTTTCACGTGAAGAATTCAGGCGCCTCTGCGTGGAGCTCACACAGGAAAATATAAGGATGATGAAGGAGCAGATGCAGCGCCTTGGCTTCAGCCAGGACTGGAACCATGAATTTGTAACCATGACCCCCGAGTACATGAGGAGGACGCAGCTATCATTCCTCCGCATGTACAGGGATGGACTCATATACCAGGGTGTGCACCCGGTGAACTGGTGCCCGAGGTGTGAGACTGCAATAGCCTTCGCAGAGGTTGAATACATTGAGAATGAGACAAACCTCAACTACGTCAGGTTCCCTGTTGAGGGTGCAGATGAGCACATCACAATAGCAACAACAAGGCCAGAACTCATGGCTGCCTGTGTGGCCGTTGTTGTGCACCCCGATGATGAGCGGTTCAGGGAATTTGAGGACAAACTCATAGAGGTGCCCCTCTTTGGACAGAAGGTTAAACTCATAAAGGACCCTGAAGTGGACCCTGAATTCGGTACAGGGGCAGTTATGGTGTGCACATTCGGTGATAAAACCGACGTGAGCTGGGTCAACCGCCATGGACTTGACGTGATAGATGCAATAGACGAAAGGGGTTACATGACAGAGGCCGCAGGTAAATACCAGGGGCTTACCATAGCAGAGTGCAAGGAGAAGATAGTGGAGGACCTTGAGAATGAAGGCTTCCTCTTAAAGAAGGAGCCTGTCAGACAGAACGTTGGGACATGCTGGAGGTGCAAGACACCCATCGAGATCCTTGTCAAGAAGCAGTGGTTCGTGGCTGTCAAGAAACTCATACCCCAGGTTAGGGAAGCTGCAGAGGAGATGAAATGGGTACCAGGGCATATGAAGACAAGGCTCCTCAACTGGACAGGTTCAATGGACTGGGACTGGTGCATATCACGTCAGAGGATATTCGCAACACCCATACCCGTCTGGTACTGCAGTGAATGTGGCAGGGTCCACGTGGCCGATGAGGAGATGCTGCCAGTAGACCCCACAAGGGATGGACCCGGGATAACATGTGAATGCGGGAGTACAGAATTCATAGGAGAGGAGGACGTCCTTGACACATGGATGGACAGCTCGATATCACCCCTCTCAGTTGCAGGATGGCCCGATGAGTCCTACAGGGAACTCTTCCCAGCCGACCTGAGACCGCAGGGCCATGACATAATCCGTACCTGGGCCTTCTACACGATACTCAGATGCATGGCCCTCACAGGCGAGAAACCATTCAGTGAAATAGTTATAAATGGTATGGTATTCGGAGAGGACGGCCACAAGATGAGCAAGTCCCGTGGAAACGTAATAGCACCAGAGGAGGTCCTGGAGGATTACGGTGCCGATGCCCTGAGGTTATGGGCGGCAGGGAGCGTGCCGGGATCAGATGTCCCCTTCGCATGGAAGGACGTGAAGTATGGGTATAAGTTCCTGAGAAAATTCTGGAACGCCTTCAGATTCATAAGCATACACCTCACAGAGAACCCGGAGGTTGAAGCCAGACCCATGGACCGCTGGATACTCTCCAGGCTCATGAACCTGGTGGCTGAGGTAACAGAGAGCCTGGATGATTACAACTTCGCAGCAGCGGTTAACCGTGTCCAGACCTTCATCTGGCATGACTTTTGCGACGAATACATTGAGGCAGTGAAATACAGGCTCTACTCAGATGAGGATCCCGAATCAAGGATGGCGGCCCAGAACACCCTCAGAATGGTACTTGACACATGTCTGAGGCTCCTGGCCCCGGTGGCACCCCACTTCACAGAGGAGGTGCACCAGCACGTGGGAGAGGGATCCATACACCTGAGGGGCTGGCCAGAGCACATACCTGAAATCGTTGACCCTGAAATCGAGAGGAGCGGAGACCTTGCAGTTGAAATTATAGGAGAGATCAGGAGGTTCAAGTCCTCCTCCAAGATGCCCCTGAACGCACCACTCAAAGCAGCCACCATCTACACCGATAATGAATCCGCAGAAATGATAAAACCCTTCCTGGACGATATCGCAGGTACAATGAACATAGGTGATATCAGCCTCGTGGCTGGCAAACCCGAGATAACCGAGAGGGCCGTGGAACTTGAGCCAAGGATGGAAAAAATAGGTCCTGAGTTCAGATCAGATGCCCCAGCTATAATATCCTGGCTCACAGGTGCTGATCCCCATGAGGTCTACGAGGAGATCCAGAGGAACGGTGAAATCGAGGTCGAGGGTAACAGACTCACCATGGATCATATCAGCTTCAGGAAGGAGGTCATCGGAACAGCAGGCGAGAGGGTAGATGTTCTAAACCTGGACGAACCAGAGGTCATAATTGAAATAGTGCGCTGATCCATCTGGAGGTATCTGCAGGTGTTTTTATGGATCTCACAGTTGAAAAATCAGGTAACCTTGAAGGAACCGTTAAGGCACCCCCATCGAAGAGCTACACCCACCGGGCAGTCATAATCGCAGCACTGGCAGAGGGGGTATCAGAGATCAGGGACCCACTCATAGCCGAGGACACCCTTTCGTCCCTGAACGCCTGCAGGGCCTTCGGCATAAGGGTTGATGAGGGGGATGCCTGGACCGTGCATGGAAGCGGAGGGGAACTTGAAACCCCTGATGACGTTATCTATCTGGGGAACTCTGGCACAACCCTCCGCCTCATGACCTCTGTGGCTGGCCTTGCAGAAAACTACACGGTACTCACAGGGGACGAATCCCTCAGAACAAGGCCAATGCAGCCACTCCTTGATGCCCTGAGACCCCTCGGTGTCGAGGCACTGTCATCACGGATGAATGGACTTCCACCGATTATCGTAAGGGGTGGTTTAAGGGGTGGCAGTACATCCATCAGGGGGGATGTCAGTTCACAGTTCATATCATCCATCCTCATCGCAGCACCCCTCACCGAGGGTGTTGAAGTGATGGTGGAGGGCGACTTCATCTCAAGGCCCTACGTTGACATGACAGTTGATGTGATGGAGAGGTTCTCTGTCCCCGTTGATTACTCCGAAGGCACCTTCCGGGTTGAACCAGCAGTTTACAGGGGACTGGACTACACGGTTGAGGGTGACTACTCATCAGCATCCTACCTTGCAGGGGCGGTGGCTGCTGCAGGTGGGGATGTCCTCATCGAAAACCTCTTCAGGGATTCGAGGCAGGGAGACCGCATCATACTGGACATAATCAGTGATATGGGGGCCGAGGTAAGGAGGGGGGAGGACCACGTCAGGATAGCCTCCACCGGTGAGCTCTCTGGGGTCTCCGTCAACCTCCACGACGCCCCCGACCTCCTGCCAACGGTGGCTGTCCTCGGGGCCCTTGCAACTGGCCGGACCGAGATAGGCGGTGTTGAACATGCAAGGTACAAGGAAACAGACAGGATAAGCACATGCGCTGCTGAACTCAGAAGACTTGGAGTGGATGTCACCGAACTTCCCGATGGGATGATCATAGAGGGAGGTGCCTCCGGGGGGACTGTCTGGTCCCATGGTGACCACAGACTTGCAATGGCCTTCACACTCATAGGCCTCAGGGAGGGTATAACTATAAGGGATGCAGAGGTTTTCAGCGTATCATTCCCTGATTTCCCAGAGAGGATGATGCAGATTGGTTGCAGAATGAATTTATCCTAAAATATATAAAATAGGGTTAACCCATATTCAAATGTTAGACTAACTGAATGACTGTGAGTTGATTATATGAAGAAAGCCAAGGAGACAAAGGTTGTAATCTTTGGAGATTATGATACCGGTAAAACAACAACCCTTGAACAGCTCTGTGATAAGATAACCAAGGTTGAATACAAGGGCACAACACTTGCACTTGATTATGGTAACTGCATTGTTAATGGTGAGAAGATACACCTCTTTGCAACACCCGGCCATGAGAGATTCAAGTTCATGCTTGAGATAATATCAAACGGCCTTGACGCTGCAATAATAGTTGTTGATAACTCAAGGGGCGTCACCCTGGCGGAGAAGGAAATAATGGCTGAACTTGATGAGAAAAACATACCCTACGTTGTATTCTCAAATAAACAGGACCTCGATGATTCTGAACTGGAAATAGACTCCGAAGTGGAGGTATTCCCTACAGTTGCAACGGAGGGCAGTGGGCTCATGGAGGGCCTTGAAGTTCTACTTGAAAAGCTCAACTGATTTCATCTTTTTTTCTCAGGATAAACTTTTTTCTGGTGATCTCATCAAGGATATTGATGCCATAATTGGGGGTCTGAGGAGTGTATACTCCATGAGGGTCTTTGAGGACCGTGACCCCTACCGCGTACTTATAAGGACCATCCTGTCACAGAGGACAAGGGATGAGAACACCGATGAGGCCACAGCCAGTCTCTTTGAGAGGTACCCCTCCATTGAGGATGTGGCCTATGCACCCCTCGAGGAAATCGAAGCCCTCATCAGGAAGGCAGGCTTCTATCATGTGAAGGCCAGGAGGGTGAGGGAGGTTTCCAGGATAATCCTCGAGGAATATGATGGTAAGGTGCCGGATGACATCAACGAGCTCCTGAAACTCCCCGGGGTGGGCAGAAAGACAGCCAACTGTGTCCTGGTCTATGCCTTTGGCAGGCCAGCCATACCGGTGGATACCCATGTCCATAGGATATCCAACAGGATAGGACTTGTGGATACCAGGACCCCCGAGGAGACCGAGAGGGCACTGATGAAGGTGATTCCCAGGGAATACTGGATAGAGCTCAATGACCTCATGGTACAGTTCGGCCAGGACATATGCAGGCCTCTGGGTCCACGCCATGAGGAGTGCCCCATAGCAGATCACTGCGACTATTACTTCAGGATTAAGGAAGAGGGCAAAAAGAAAGTTTAGGCCATGCTCCAGAAAATTTAACGCCACTCATGGCTCCATGCCCTGTTTCAATCTTATTTAGTGGTCAGAGGGATCACCCCTTAAGGGCTGCAACCTTCTCTGCAAAGGCTGATAGCACCTTCTTTGAGAGTCCCTCAATATACTTGAGTGAACCGGCACATTCATGGCCACCACCATCTATCACTGCCTCTGGGATCTCCTCTGCGAGTTCCCAGACTATCTCGTTGAGGTTAAATCCAAATTTCTCATTGACAGCATCAGTGGCCCTTATAACACCGAAGTCAGGTCCGTAGGCCAGGGTGATTATGGGTGTGTCCTCACCATGCTTCTGGACCATGTAATCATGGACGAATCCACAGGTCTTCCCCGGGGCAGGGAATGTGAAGCGGTGTGAGTACTTCTCAACATCCAGGACATTGAAGAGTATCCCGTTGGGCAGCCTTGTGGATTTGAGGTTGGGTATGGCTGCCCTGAGCTGGGTGTCAACCTTCCTCTCGTATTCCCTGTAGAGCGCATCAACCAGTTTCTTGTGTTTATCAAGACTTCCAAGCCCAAGTATGGTGTCGATGATGCCCCTCCCGTTCATGAACCTGAGGTAGAAGGCCTCGAAGTCTATACATGCGGCGATCCTTTCAAGGTCCTCCCTTTCATAGCCGCGCTCTGCTGCAAGTTCAATGTAGGCCTCGGCCTCAGGGGAGTTCGCATGGTCACCAACCGCAGCGATACCAGGGAGATGGAGAATCCTCTCTGCAATTTCAGGGTTTATCATCTTGGCTATCTCCACTGACAGCGACCCCGCAGTTATCTGGGAGTCGCCACCGACCAGGTATGGATTCACGTGGGTGTCAACATATTCATCAACCTCAACACGTCCATCCTGGACCTCGCCAGGGTAGTGGTGGTCCACAACCACGATTTCAATGTCATATATCTTGGCCTTCATGAGGGCAAGTATATCCTCCTCTGTCGACCCGTTATCAAGCAGTACAAGGAGCGGCAGTTTCTGCCCGTGCCTCTCGAGGTCCTCCAGGGCATATGAGAGGTCCTTCACAACGTCCTCGAGTTCATAGAAGGGTGCCTTGCTGGGGGCCCTCTTGAAGTAGTGCCACTCAGCATCTGTGCTGGGGTTGAGGTCACGGAGGAGGGGTAAAACAGCCTTTTCAATGGCAACACCGGCACAGATACCATCAGCGTCTGCATGGTGCCTCACAAGGATGGATCTTCCATCATAGACGGCCCTCCTTATTGCCTTGGCCGCCTCCACAAGTTTTGGTCTTAATTTTTCCAGGGTTTCGCTTTCAATTAAGAGGTCCTTTCTTTCTGGTTCAGCCCTCCTGTCTATGGCCTCATCGATGAGCCGCCTGGCTTCCGCAGCTTCATTACCTATGAGGCGTTCAATTGACTCGGATTCGATCTGAATCTTTCCTGTGTGCTGGTTAACCTCTCCTATAACCTCAACTATGTGGCCGATCTGTATGTGGGGGTAGACCCTTATACCTGGCTCATCGAAGGCCGCAGCCCATGTGGTCCCGGTTTCATCGGATACCGTGAATATGGTTGGACCGGATGTCTGCTGGATCTGAATGACCTCCCCCACTATCCGCACGGTTTTACCAAGGCTCTTTGTATCTATGTCTGCTATCCTCGTCCTTGGCAGGTCCTTCTTTAACTTGATAACCTCGTAGGGCCCCTTTATACTGGCCGGGATCATGTCCACCTCGCCCTTGTAGGGTTTCACCTGGGATACCCTGACGAATAGTTCATCCCCCACCTTGTAGTCTGGGAACAATCCCCTCATGAGTCCCCAGACGTGGCTGTTGAGGCTCACAAAGACCCCATATTTTTCAACCCTGGTTATCTTCCCACGGTATATGCTTCCAACCTCGAGGTCGTCCATTGTGCATGCAGGGTGGAGGATGTAGACCTTCTCCTTCTTCTGACATTCCGGGCAGTACTCATCCCTACCCTTCATCATCCTTCCACATGATGGGCAGATGTTAACCTCACCCTTACCGCCACAGGTGGGGCAGGTTTCCCTCACCTCCACCTCACCCTTACCCCTGCATACCTCACAGGGGACCTCATGGGAGTCCTCGAGGTCGAACCTCTGCCTTGCACTGTTTGAAACACCCTTGAAATGATCCTTTATATCCTCTGTTGATCTGAAACCTGTTCCATGGCATGCGCTGCATATCTTGTAACTCTTAACACGGTAACCTTTACCCTTACATTCATTACATGACTGAATCATGGTATTCCTCATAGAAACGATTTATTTAAATGATAAATGTTAGGTTTATTATATTAAACTGGAATCCATATATATTTGTGTGCCCTGAGAGGGAGGTTATGAATGTTTGATCCCCCAGCACTGAAAAATTCGGTCATAAGTTTTCTCAATAAAAGGAGACATTCCAGCGGCGGTTACACACTCTATGAGGGACTGCCAGATTCAAAGAACACCTACTATGCCATCAGGTCCTTCGAGGTCCTTGACCATGAGCCGCCCCGGCTTGAGGAGACCCTGGACTGGCTCGAGGATGTCCACAGGGGAGGGACCTTCGCTGCCCAGGGACTCTTCTACAGGTGCAGTATCCTCAGGGATTATGGCAGGAACTTTGAAATACCTGAGAAATTCACTGAGATGCTGAGGACATCATACAGGAAATCAAGCCTTGAGATAACCTTCTACATGGACTCCGTCCTCAGGATGCATGGGGAATACCTTGATGAAATACCGGAATGGGTCCTCTCAATTCAGAATGAGGATGGGGGATTCGGTGCCTATGGTTCAGATATAATCAACACCCGCTTTGCCCTTGAGATACTCAACGGCCATGGCATGAAGATTCCGGGCGATGAGGTCCTTCAGTTCACAGACTCCTGCTTCTCGGATGGTGCCTGGAACTTCACACCCATATCATATCCACCATACATTGAAACCGTCCATTCGGGGTTCCGCATCAATGAGATCCTGAGGGGTAAGGTGAGTGATGTCACACGGTTTATAATGAAAATAAGGAATCCCGATGGTGGTTTCAGGAGGTCCGTCTATATGGGGATATCTGAACCGGAGTACACCTACAGGGCAATTTACATGCTGGCCAGTATTCATGGATGGTGAAACACTGCTCGCATGCTGAGGAAATCTTGTTGAAGGGAGTACCATCATGAGGAAATCAACGGTATTCATTGTAATCCTCGGAATCGTGAGCCTCTTCGCTGATATGACCTATGAGGGTGGTAGGGGGATAACGGGTCCATTTCTGGCTTTTCTGGGTGCAAGCGCATTCATGGTTGGATTTGCAGCCGGTTTCGGGGAGCTATCTGGATACCTTGTGAGGTTTCTCTCGGGCTACATCTCTGATAGAACCGGGAGGTACTGGCTCATAACCTTTGCCGGGTACCTTATCAACCTCCTTGCAGTTCCCCTCCTTGCATTTGCAGGTAACTGGCAGGTTGCGGTTTTGCTGATCATACTTGAGAGGCTCGGTAAGGGCCTCAGGACACCACCAAGGGATGCAATGCTATCCTACGCCTCCTATGATATGGGTCATGGAGCCGGATTCGGGTTGCATGAGGCCCTGGATCAGATAGGTGCAGTTGCAGGTCCCTTAATGGTCTTCATTGTTCTTGCATCCGGCGGAGGCTACCGGGAGGGCTTCCTGGTTCTCCTGGCACCCGCCACTATAGCCATTGCAGTACTTGTCACCGGTTACCTCATGTTCCCGAGGCCCTCTGAACTTGAAGCATCAGGAGAAATTGATTACAGAGATTTCAGGGGGGCTTACTGGCTTTACCTTGCCTCGGTATGCTTCGTTGCCCTGGGGTATGCTGATTTCCCACTGATCGGATATCACCTTGGAGTCAGGAGTGTTCTGGATCCCTCAAACATCCCCATTATATATGCACTCGCAATGCTCACCGATGCCCTCTCAGCCCTGGTATCTGGCAGATACTTCGACAGGTACGGTTTCAGGGTGATGGCCCTCGCGGTTCTCGTTTCAATGTTCTATGCACCCCTCTCATTCCTTGGAGGTTCATGGGCTGCAGTTATGGGTGCTGTACTCTGGGGTGTGGGCATGGGGGCCCAGGAGTCTGTTATGAGGGCGGCTGTTTCTGCATTCTCATCTCCGGAGAGGAGGGGCTCTGCCTACGGTACATTTAACACCATCTTCGGCGTGGCATGGTTTTCAGGAAGCCTCATCATGAGTTACCTCTATGGACTCTCTGTACCGGGACTTGTGGCATTCTCGATCATCACACAGTCCGCAGCTCTGGTCATTCTTCTTGGACTTGAAGGATTCAGGTCTGCTGGTTAAATGCCTTCTCCTGGAACATGAATTCCCTGGTCCCGGAGATTTTCCACTTTTTTATACTAACTGAAAGGTCATGTTCAGCATTCATAAAGTATATAATGGATAAATATGGAGATAAATTACATCCTGCAGGTGATGGAGTCCACCTTTAACCGCTTTTTCTGGCTGATGACTCCTGCATAATAATGTGGGAGAAACTTTCCTCAAACTGGAGGTATAAATTTGGAGTACGTTGCATTTAGCGTAGCTGTTATCATACTACTTGGTCTTCTATTCAACAGGGTTTTCACCAGGGCAAGGCTCCCGGGAATCCTGGGGATGCTGATACTGGGTATCCTTATAGGCCCCCATGGATTGAACCTCATATCAAAGAGCATAATGGATATATCCCCCGACCTCAGGGTTATAGCCCTCATAATAATCCTTCTGAGGGCAGGGTTTGGTATAAACCTCGAGAGCCTCAGGAAGGTGGGAATGACTGCAGTCAAGATGAGCTTCATCCCGGACGTCTTTGAGGGCCTTGCGGTGATGGTGGCCTCACACTACATACTTGGACTTCCCATCATTGAGGCGGGTATACTGGGCTTTGTTATAGCCGCAGTCTCACCGGCAGTCATAGTTCCCCAGATGCTCTCATTCATTGAGAGGAGGATGGGAACAGCCAAGGGCATACCCACGATTATACTGACGGGGGCATCAGTTGATGATGTTGTTTCAATAACGCTGTTCTCTGTATTCCTCGGCATATATCAGGGACAGCAGGTTAATCTCCTTGTCGAGGCCATTGGAGTTCCACTATCAATCCTGACGGGGATAACTGGAGGCCTTGCACTTGGTCTTGCCCTGGTATATCTCTTCAGGAGGTTTGAGATAAGGAACACCGAGAAAACCCTCATAATCCTAGGTGCAGCCATCCTCCTCAAGAACATGGGGGACCTTATTAGCACCTATCTCCCGATAGCCGCCCTTGTGGGTGTCATGGTGGTGGGACTTGTCATCCTGGAGAGGATGCCCGAGACTGGACTCAAATTATCTGAGAAGTTCAACAAGGTCTGGATATTCGCGGAGATACTACTCTTCGTCCTTGTAGGTGCACAGGTGGATGTGAGGCTCATATTCCATGTCGGCCTTCTGGGACTTGCAGTGATCACCGCTGGACTGATGGTGAGGAGTATCGGTGTCCTGCTCTCCCTCAAGGGAACGGATCTTAACCTTAAGGAGAAGGTGTTCTGCATATCGGCGTACATACCAAAGGCCACAGTCCAGGCAGCTATAGGAGCAATACCCCTTGCTGCTGGAGTGGCTGCCGGTGAAACAATACTCGCAATGGCTGTACTTGCCATCCTCTTCACAGCACCCCTCGGATCCCTGGCTGTGAAATGGACAGGTGAGAGGTTCCTGGAGGTTGAAAGGGGGAATTAAAAATGACTTGGATGAGTCTGATCGTTTAGCTGAATTTTTCCGGATTTTTTTTCACAATTTCCATCCTTTCACTTTCAAGCTCCTTTGCGGTCCTCATGTAGCTGTTTGCCATTTCAATGTTGGAGTTACCGTTTCCTGTTTCATTGATACTGAACATCTGGATGGCATTTTTAAGTTCAATGGTTGCGTTTATCTTGGCCTCAAGTTCAGATACAAGGAGTTCGAGGTAATTAACAATTACCGGGTCTGCACCGTTCCTGGCATAGCCCAGGGCCTCCGATGCAAGGTCCCTGGCGGACCTGTACTCTGAAGCTGCGAGTTCACACTTTGATAGTGCCTCATCGAGTTTGAAGCTGTTGGCTGCAATGGCGGATTCATTGAAATAGGAGTCACCCTTCTTTATATGGTCGTTTATCTCGGGCACCAGCTGGTTTATGCTGCCGTTTCCCGAGTTTATACACCCACTCACAGCCACAACGAGAATTAAAAGGCTGATAAAATGGATACGCTTCATGTTGGATTTCTTTATATTCTGGAAAATAAAAGTTTTGGGGTTCAGGATGTTTCAGAGTGACGATTTATTTATTGATTAACGGTGCTCAATCAGGGCTATACGGACTCCATTCGGGTCCTCAATGAATGCCAGGAGCCCCACCGTTATTGGTGTCGGTTCCATAAGGACCCTTGCTCCACGCGATCTCAGATCATTCAGGGTGGCTTCGAGGTCATCGACCTCCATTCCTATTGAAAAGAATCCGGGTTTATCGGTGGGGTTTTTGATCAGCTCCACCATGGCTTCTCCTTCACCCCTCAGGATTGTTATCTCTCCGCTGGCTCCAAGATCGTAATGGCTGTCTACAGTGAACCCCATCACATCCCTGTAGAATTTAACAGACTCCTCCATCTCATCAACTATTATGGTGGCATACTTAATCTTCACATCGGGACCTCCTGGCTAAAAAAAGGTAATCCTGTGTCTCAGTACCAGAGACCATGTATATTGCAGTAGATCCTCACCATGAAGTCTGAAGCCATCTCAACAGGGAACTCTGCCTCTGGATTGTCTCCAGGGTTCAGGTCCTTCCTGTAGACCATGTCTCCGGCAATAACCTCTATCCACTGGATGTGGTGGTTCTCCTCCATGGGGTGTGGAACCTCACCCACCTTAACCCTGATGCCAGTACCGGTTTCTTCGACCACCGGGACATGCTTCTCTGGTCCAACATCGGTTCTTCTTGCAACCAGTAGTTCCATGGGCTGATTACAGCATACAAGCTGTCCAGCTCCGGGGTTAAGGACTTCAACGATATTTCCGCAGACGTTGCATCTGAATATCTGGTTGGTTTCTGTCATTGGTGACCCTTCAGTAGTCCTCACATTTCACCTGGAAGTATCTGGACGGATGGTCACATGATGGACACTTCTCAGGTGGTTCTGTTCCCTCATGGACGTAGCCGCATTTTCTGCAGACCCAGGTCACGGGTTCATCCTTCCTGTAAACCTTACCTGTCTCAACCAGCTTGAGGAGCTTTCTGTAGCGTTCCTCGTGGTGTTTCTCTGCCTCGGCTATTGCTCTGAGCCTCTTTGCAATTTCAGGGTATCCCTCCTCCTCTGCCACATCAGCAAATTCAGGGTACATCTCGCTGTTCTCATAGTGCTCACCCTCAATGGCTGCTATGAGGTTCTCATCTGTGGTTCCAAGTGTGAGGGGAGCCTCCGCATCTACCACGATTGAGCTGAGGTCCTCACCGACCTCCTTTTTGAGGTCATTTATCAGGCGGAAGAGCCACTTGGCATGCTCCCTCTCATTATCCGCCGTGGTCAGGAATATCTCGGATATCTGCTCAAATCCTTCCTTCTTGGCGATTTTGGCATAGAAGGTGTACCTGTTCCTTGCCTGGCTCTCACCAATAAAGGCCTTTGTAAGGTTTTCAAGGGTTCTTTTCATTTTCTTCACCCATCCTTTTTACATAGGATACTATGTAGAACATCATATTAAATCCTTTCATTTTATGTCTGGCAGCTGCTGAGGCATGGATTTTGATGGTACGTGGTTGAGGGAATGAAATGTCTAAGCCCATTTTTGTTGCTTAGACATGGATTTAACGGCCGCTCTGCCCACTGAAGCTGAAGGTCCTTGCGTTCAGGGCGACTATGACGGTGCTCAGTGACATCAGGATGGCTCCCATGGCGGGACTGAGGATGATACCCTGCCCGTAGAGGACTCCTGCCGCCAGAGGGAGGGCTATGACATTGTATCCTGTGGCCCAGATGAGGTTCTCCTTCATCTTGCTGTAGGTGGCTGCTGCAAGATCCATCAGGTCCACAACGTCAAGGGGGTTGCTCCTCACAAGGACAACATCGGCACTCTCGATTGCAACATCCGTTCCGGCCCCTATTGCAACACCAATGTCTGCCTGTACAAGGGCCGGGGCATCGTTGACACCATCACCGACCATTACAACCCTCAGCCCCTCCTCCTGAAGCTTCCTTATTTCATCATACTTCTCAATGGGTATGAGCTCAGCCATGTAATCGTCTATACCAACCTCTGAGGCCACCCACCCAGCCACTGCACTGCTGTCACCTGTTAACATGAGGCACCTGACACCCCTTGATCTGAGGATCCCCACAGCCTCCCGGGCCTCGGGCCTTATCATGTCTGCAAGGGCGATGCAGCCCCTTAGTTCATCATCCACAATCACAAATACGGTGGTCTTGGCCTGACCTATCAGTTCATCAACCCGGGGGTCACTGATGCTGAAACCAAGCTCCTCTGTGTAGCCGTAACTGAGCACCTTCACCACTGAGCCGTTAACATGCCCCATCACACCCCTGCCCTCAAGTGAGTTGAAGTTCTCCACCGGAAGGACCTCAGCAACGGCTTCAACTATCCCCCTTGCTATGGGGTGGCTTGATCCTGATTCAACGGCCGCGGCGTAGGATAATATTTCTCCCTCATCCATTTCAGGGTCAAAGGATATAACATCGGTTATTCCAAGCTCACCCATGGTGAGTGTCCCTGTCTTGTCAAATACAACCACATCAGGGTCCCGGGCATTCTCAAAGGATTCACGGTTCCTTATGAGTATACCCCTCCCTGCGGAGATGGCTGTTGAGACGGCTATAACGAGGGGTATTGCAAGTCCCAGTGCATGGGGGCAAGCGGTGACCATGAGGGTGACGGCCCTTTCAAGGGAGAAGAATACGTCCATCCCCAGCCAGGACCAGGCGATGAAGGTTAGAAGCCCACCGAGGAGGGCGATGGAGGTTAACCAGAAGGCGGCTTTGTCCGCAAGGACCTGTGTCCTTGTCCTGCCCTCCTGGGCTCTGCCCACGAGTTCAATGATCTGGGAGATGAAGGACTCCTCACCCACACGTTCAACCTCCACCGTGAGGGACCCCCCAGTGTTTATGGAGCCCCCGATGACACCATCCCCCGGCACCTTCTTTATGGGCCTTGATTCCCCTGTCAGCAGTGATTCATTGACATGGGACTCCCCCCTGATGACGGTCCCATCTGAGGGTACCCTCTCACCGGACCTCACAACCACAATGTCACCTGGTTTGAGGGTGCTCACATCAACGTCCTCAACCTTGCCGTCAACCACCAGGTGGGCCCTCCTGGGCAGCAGTCCTGCAAGCCTCTCAACAGCCCCTGATGCACTCATTATGGATCTCATCTCGATCCAGTGACCCAGGAGCATAACATCTATCAGTGTGACGAGTTCAACAAAGAATACCATTCCCTCGAGGCCCAGAATCACCCCGAGGCTGTAGGTGTATGCCACTGTTATTGCAACTGCAATGAGTGTCATCATACCGGGGGTGCGTGATGATAGCTCACGCAGGGACCCCCTGAGGAAGGGGTATCCCCCATACAGGAATATTGCTGATGATAGAATGAGCACCAGAAATTCGCTGCCCTCAAAACTGAACAGGACGTTGCCAGTTGGAAGCTCCCCTAAAAGGATCACGGGTATGGTCATGAGGAGGCATATGATGAACCTCCTCCTGTAGTCCTCCTCGTGGTGCCCGTGGCTGTCCATCATCTTACCCTTCTTCTCATGGTGCCCGTGGCTCTCCATAATTTCACCGGGACCTTTCTCATGGTCTTTCTGTCTGCCCATCTATTTCACCCCCAGGTACTCGATGACCCTTTCAGGGTCCTCTGCTGGCGGGTGGCATTTGCTGCCATCACAGAGGTAGTAGGTGCACCCATCACCCAGGGCCACCTTCTCATTGAGGTGTGCCGGGGCAAAGGACCAGTCACCTGATCCCCCCATAACTGTGAGGGTGAAATCCGGGATCAGGGTTTTCCTGAGAACTGCAGGTATTTCTGGTTCTCCACTGCAGACAACCACCAGGGACCTCCCACCATAAACTGCCCACTCTGCAGAGGACAGGAGGAAGGTGTGAGCCCCTGGAGACGATTCAACCCTCCTGGAGAAGGCTTTCAGTATCCCCCTGGCCTCATCTATCAGTCCTTCATCCTCGAGGAGACCACCGAGCCTCAGAAGGTTCTGCATCTGAACAGAGTTACCTGATGGAATCGCCCCATCCATTGATTCCTTTGGCCTCACAATAACATCCGGATCATCTGTGAGATAAAAACCACCATCAGAGTCCCTGAAGTTATCCCTGAGGATCTCTGTGAGTTCAAGGGCCTTTCTGATGTACCCCTCCCGGAGGGTCGCATCATACATTTCAAGGAGACCCCATATCAGGAATGCGTAGTCATCCAGTTTCCCGTTTATGGCTGCCTCGCCATCCCTGTACCTGTGAAGTAGCCTTCCATCGGACATTAACCTGCCCTCAATGAATTCAAGGCACCCTTCAGCTGCCCTGAGGGATTCATCATGGTCAAGAACCCTGCTGCAGCGTGCAAGGGCACCGATCATCAGGCCATTCCAGTCTGTGAGCACCTTATCATCCACAGAAGGGGCCTCACGTTCAAGTCTTCTTTCAAGAAGGACCCTCCTTGCCTCCTCTATCCTCTCATTAAGTTCATCGAGGGTCAGATTGAACTCCTCTGCCACCCTCTCAGGGGAATCCACATGGAGTATGTTCGCACCCCTCACCTCGCCCCTGAAGTTACCATCCTCAAGAACATTGAAGTAGCGCATTACAAGGTCTGCATCATCACCGAGGGCCTCCTGTATCTCTGATGCCCTCCAGAGGTAGTAACCACCCTCAACACCACCGCTTTCAGCATCCACGGCCGAGTAGAATCCACCCTCCGGGACTTGAGGTCCCTGAGGACATACTCTGAAATCTCAAGGGCGGTCCTCTGGTGGAGCTCATCACCCGTCACCTGGAAGGCCTCAAGGTAGGCTGTCATTGCGAGGGCCTGGTCATAGAGCATCTTCTCAAAGTGGGGTATCGTCCATGTTGGTTCAACAGCGTATCTGTGGAAACCGTAACCCAGCTGGTCATATATTCCACCGTACCTCATCCTCTCCAGGGTGAGTCTGACCATCTCAAGGGCCTCCCCCTCACCCCTCCGGAGGTGGTAGGTGAGGAGGAAGTGGATGTTGTGGGGAGTTGGGAATTTCTGCTGAGACCCGAAACCACCATTTTTCCTGTCAAAATTCCTCCTGAGGTACTCGTAGGCCATATCCACGGTTTCAGGTTTAATCTGGTATGAAGCGGGCTTTTCCTTCAGGGCCTCCACGACCTTCCTCGCGGTCTCAGCTATCCCGTCGGCGTCCTTCTTCCAGAGCATCACAACCCTCTCAAGGATCGTCTTAAGGCCCGGGACTCCACCCCTATCCTCTGGAGGGAAGTAGGTCCCTGCAAAGAAGGGTTCACCCTCGGGTGTCATGATGATCGTCAGGGGCCATCCCCCGGCACCTGTCATCATCTGGCAGACCCTCATGTATATGGCATCAATATCCGGGCGCTCCTCCCGGTCCACCTTAACAGAAACAAAGTCTCGATTGAGTATATCTGCGATTTCAGGGTTCTCAAAGGACTCCCTTGCCATCACATGGCACCAGTGACAGGTGGAGTATCCTATCGATAAAAATATGGGTTTCCTCTCTGCCAGGGCCTTTCTGAAGGCATCATCACCCCATGGATACCAGTTCACAGGGTTGTGTGCATGCTGCAGTAAATAGGGACTCTTCTCCTTTATGAGAGAATTGGTGTACTCATCTTTCATTGGTTCCCCCTCACCATTATTTATGTTGATGGCGCTTTATTAATTGAGGGGTTGACTGTACCTTATTATCTTCAGTCACCTTCTGCTTCCTCTGTGCGGTACTTCATCTGGATTCGGTAGTAAGAAGACAGCAACTACCGAGCTGCTTAATCTCTTCACTTCATTCATCTGATGATGCATGCCAGTTTTTCATTAAGGGGTCCATGCTAATAGGGGAGGCGATCATAAAATTCGAATCCTTTAATTAACTGTCCCATCAAATTCATGTGTATAGATGATCGGGTGATCCACAATGAGTCTCATCATAACCTACATAAGTAGCAAGGGATGCGTCATAGCTGGAGATAAACGGAGAATAGCCTATTTTGGTGATAAATCAAGTAGAGAGGTACTTGAGGAGGAGCTGTACACAGGCAAGATAAAAAGTGATGAGGAACTCCAGAGGAGGGCGTCGGAGCTTGGCGTAAATATAAAGGTCACAGATGACACATGCAAGGTCAGAAGCCTTGGCGACGTTGTTGTGGGTGAAATAAGCCAGAAAACACCCTTTGAGACAAGAAGAAGAAGGATATACGCAACAACAGGGGCCTATCAGATAATTGAACTCACAGGTTCAAGGATAACCAGCATGGAAAAGGGTGATACTGCAATAATAGTCTTCGGAAATAAGATAGCCAAGGAGATTACAAACAGGTTCCTTAAAAAGAGGTGGAAGACAAAGACAAGCCTTAAGGATGTTGCTGACCTCTTCAGGGAACTCATGGACCATGTATCCTCACAGACACCATCTGTTGGTAGTGAATATGATCTGTTCATAAAGAGCCCCTCACTGGATAAGAAGAGCGCCCACAGGCTTCTGAGTGATACAATCGTGAGGGACGTCCGCCTCCTACAGAAATGGAGGGCCAAACTCAAACAGGAGATGCTAGACCGACGGGAGGAGATAAAACTGGCCTCAAGGATCCTCACAGAGGGTGAGGTCGGCAGGGTTATGAGGCAGGATGGGAGCCACGTGGAGGTTAAACTTGCCGGTGACGTTGAGGCCTATGACACTCGCTGGAAGAAGGTTGCAGGTCCAGGGGACATGGTACTCATGAGGATATCAGATGGCGGCACCCTTTCACCCGGCGAGAAAATAGCTGTAAGGGATGAGAACCTCTGCGTGGAGGGGAGAGATATAAAGGTCGACTGTGACGTCATAATCTGTCGCAGGGAGGAATAAATTTTTATTGGCGACGGATAAAGATAGGATGGGTGATTGAATGAGGTTAACGTTTCTAGGGAGTGGTGGCGGACGATTTCGCCACCATAACACAGAAAAGGATGACCGGCGGGCTGAGGATTGATGGAATCGCCGGCATGAACATCCACATCGACCCGGGTCCAGGGGCGCTTGTGAGGTCCTATCAGTTTGACTCTGACCCCAGGAAGCTGGATGCTGTGATGGTATCCCACTCACACACTGACCACTACACCGATGCAGAGGTACTCATAGAGGCAATGACCAGGGGCATGACGCGCCAGAGGGGCACCATCCTGGGAAGTTTAAGTGTAATGGAGGGTTACAGGGACTGGGGGCCATGCATATCAGAGTACCATATGAGAAGATCACGATGCATAACACTATCAGCCGGTGAGACAGTGGATATAGGGGATCTTGAGGTTACAGGTACAGGCACCGTCCATGGGGACCCGACAGGTGTGGGGTTCAGGTTAAGGACTGATGATCTTTCAGTGTCCTATACCTCGGATACAGAGTACTTCGATGGACTTGCCGATTACCACCGGGGGGCGGATGTCCTCATATCAAGCGTCATAAGACCAGGGGATGAGCATATAAGGGGCCACATGTGTACGGATGATTTCATAAAACTTGTGGAGGATGTGAAACCTGGTATTGCAGTGATGACCCACCTTGGAATGAAGATGATACTCAACGACCCTGAGATGGAGGCATTCAGGTCCAGGAGGCAACGGGTATCAGGACACTGGCAGCGAGGGATGGCATGAAACTTGACCTGGATGGGGGCAGCCCGGCCATTTCCTGAAGGCTCTCTTCATCCACACATGCTTCCTTCAAAAAACCTCCAGGTTTTGAATTATACAAAAAACTCATACATATTACGGCTCTGCAAAGTATTTACCTGAGGGAAGAGTGGAAACCCAGGGACAGAAATTTAAAAAGGACTCCTCAATAAACAGACCCGATAAAAAAGCCATGAAACGTTAACGATGACGATTACCTGGTCAGAGATGAACATCTTCCAAAATTCCCATTTAACATAGGTTTCGATCATGATAGGGTTTCAGAACACATATAAACCTTGGAACAGGGACCAGATGGGAGTTTTCGAACATCAAGGCAGGGTTCAGGATCATACATGCGGACCATTAATTATTTAAGGATCCAGTTTCAATAAGTCATAAAAAATTACTTCAGGCCTCGGTAGCTTAGGTGGGAGAGCGCGGGATTCGTAATCCCGAGGTCGCGGGTTCAATCCCCGCCCGGGGCTCTTATTTTATCACTGAATGGTTCCGTGAGCAGTGCGCCAACAAGCAGTCCAAGGGCTATTGCAACCACAGTCATTGCGAAGAGTGTTATCTCAGCCACGGATGTCAGATAGTTCCTCCCCAGAAGATTTGCGAGTCCTATGAAACCCAGGGACCCCGGAGCAAGGAACCAGAAGGCCGGGTAGAGGGTGACGAAGTGCGGAGTCTTACCTGCAAGCTCAATGCCCCTGGCAACCAGTGTCATTGACAGGGCCCCCAGAAATGCCCCGAGGAGTCCTCCTCCAGCTACATTTCCCAGCTGCTGTCCCATGAGTGCACTGTAGAGCACAAGAAGTATCCATGGAAAATCACTCCGGTAGACAGAGAGGAAGAGATATATACCAACGGCAAATATGAATGCCCCCAGATACGGGCTGTAGCTCATGGCTGATATTTTTATGGCTGCAAATTCCTCCTGCGGAAACCTGTTAAGCTGCATACCCATCAGGACACCAAACAGGAGGAGGAGAAGAACCATGCACCCGTATATCACCCTGCTTGACCCTGAAACCAGTTCACCACTTGCAAGTTCATAGATGCCGGTGGTTAGGGTTACACCGGGGATAAAGTATATCAGCGGAGGTACAAGGAGTGTGAGGTTCCCGCTCACGGCACCGGTATTGATCAGGAAGAAGGCAACACCAGAAACCGTGAAGGATGCCAGTACAGGCATGATGAGGGAGAGCCTCCTGTTACCGTAACCCACCACTATCAGGGAGCCTGCTATAAGGCTGAAAAATGATGAGTAAATTACAAGATCAGGGTCTGGCTGTATAAGCAGTGCTATACCTATTGAGAGAATAAGATAACCCAGAAGGATCCCGTAGCGCCCGAACCTGTGGGATCCCCTCAATATCCCCCTGAGCTCACCCAGGGCCTCACCCACTTCCATCCTTCGGGATGTCACATCATCGGTGAGTCTGTATATTTCTGTGACCTGGTGAAGGGGCATCATCCCGGGGGACTGGGCTGCAAGGCCCATCCTTGAAACCTCTCCCTCCGCCTTTATTATGATCATGGTTGGGAGGACCGAGACCTCAACCTCCACGCCCTGGGACTCGGCGACACTCCACAGGATTCTCTCGGTATCTGTAACAGAATTCCCTGAGGCTATGAGGGCGCGGCTCAGCTCCTCAAGGAATTCGAGCAGTTCTGCTGTCATCTCTCTGGTCAGATAGGGATTCTTTCATTCGTTTCCAATGTATGTGGGGTGGATGAAGCCGGCCCTTATCATATGGTCGGCAAGGACGATTGCAACCGCAGCCTCTGCAACAGGCACAACCCTGGGGCAGATGCAGGGATCATGTCTTCCACGGACCTCAATGGTTGTTTCCTCCATCCTTTCAAGGTCAACGGTCTTCTGGGGGACTGATATGGATGGTGTGGGCTTTACTGCTATCCTTGCAGTTATTGGCATGCCGCTTGATATTCCTCCAAGTATGCCTCCAGAGGTGTTTGTTGTTGTCCTCACCTTACCATCATCATCCAGGTAGAACTCATCGTTTATCTCACTTGCACGGTGTTCTGCAACCTCGAATCCCATCCCGATCTCAACACCCTTCACAGACCCGATACCCATGAGGGCCCTGGCCATATCTGCATCGAGTTTACTGAATACCGGATCGCCGAGTCCAGGGGGCGCACCCAGGACAACAACCTCAACAACCCCGCCAACGGAGTCTCCCCTGCTGCGGGCATCAAGTATAACCTTCTCCATCTGTCTGGCCGCCCTGGGATCTGCACAGCGAACAGGATTGCTCTCAGCATACTCGCCTATCCTTTTAAGGCTTACAGTGTCTGCCTTAACATCACCCACCTGTACAACGTGGCCTGTTACGGTCAAACCATAATTACCGATGAGTTTCTTTGCAACGGCCCCACCGATTACGTGCCCAATGGTAACCCTTCCACTTCCACGGCCACCGCCACGGTAGTCGTAGTTCCTGAACCTCGCCCTCCAGGTGTAGTCGCCGTGCCCCGGCCTTGGTGTATTCTTAATGTTGCTGTAACTTTTTGAGTCGGCGTCCAGGTTTCTGACGATTCCAGCTATTGGAGTGCCATCTGTTCTTCCCCTGAATATACCTGAGAGTATCTCGACCCTGTCGGATTCAGCCCGTGGAGTGGTCAGGGCGCCGGTTCCAGGTCTTCTCCTGTTAAGTTCCTGCTGTATGTCATCCTCACTCAGCTCGAGACCTGCGGGGCAGCCGTCGATAACGGCACCCACTGCAGGACCATGGCTGGATCCGAAGGTCGTTACTCTGAACATTTCACCGGTACTGTTCCCGGCCACCGAATCACCACACAGTATCAATCTAACTCCTTGAGGGGAGCATGGGTGTTAACCATCCAACGAAGCTATCAATGCTCCGGCTCTGCATGTATACGGTTCCTGTACCTTCAAATTCTGCAACCAGGCCTTCGCCACTCAGAAAAGTACTTTTAAGTCCACCAACCTTTCTTACACTGAAATCAAGACCCTCTGTGAAGGCTACAACGTGGCCTGTGTCCACTATGAACCTCTCATTTACAAGTTCCCTGCTGTAAATTGCCCCGAAACTTGAAAGGAACACCGGTCCTGAGGACTGGATTTTAAGAAGGAATAATCCCTCCCTTGCAAAGAAGGTCTTGAAACCTCCCAGTTTTGTGTCTATCTCCACATCTTCTGGTCCGGCCATGAATGCGCCGCTCTGGGCATAGATGGCCTCCGTTGTCTCAAGGACCTCAACATCACCCGGGTAGGCCGGTGCGAGCTGCACATCCCCCCTACCCTGTGCCCTGAAGGTGTTGAGGAAAAGGCTTTCCCCTCCAATGGATCTCTTAAAAGCCCCAAGAAGACCCCCTGTCTCTGTCTGAAGTTCTATGTTTGAGCTCATGCTCACCATTGCACCGGTCTCAGCCTTTATCGCTTCACCGCTTTCAAGCTCGATGTGAGCCATACTAAAACTTGGTCTGTGTAAAATTTCATATCTCATGGATTTACTGTGTAACTTTTAATTAATATATCATCGGGGTATTGCTGGTTTACTGATTGTGCTGCTTTTTATGTTCTGTGATCATGAGGATGGCGGTTGATGTGGATTCCTTACAATCAGGGTTTTCACGCCGGACCTAAATGTTTAACCGTGGTGTTTATTTACCTATTAAACATGAAGGTGCTCAGGCATATCTACCGTTTCCTCATGGAACTCTACGGGCCCCAGGGATGGTGGCCACTCCTTGATAGGGATACAATGACACTCAGGTACCACCCCGGCGATTACACCCCACCATCAGATGATGGGGATGTCTTTGAGGTCATCACAGGTTCCATACTCACACAGAACACCTCCTGGGACTCTGCTGCATCTGCACTCAGAAACCTTGCGGCAATGGACGCCCTTAAACCCCACAGGATACTCTCCCTGGATGACGCTGAACTTGAGGCGGCCATAAGGTGTGCTGGTTTCTACAGACAGAAGGTCTCATACCTCCGCGAAATGGCAGGGTTCTTCATATCCCTTGAGGGCTCAACACCATCCCGGAAGGAGCTCCTGAAGGTAAGGGGTGTCGGCCCCGAAACCGCGGATTCAGTGCTGCTATATGCCTACAGAAAACCGGAGTTCGTGGTTGATGCATACACAAGGAGGATACTGACCCATCTGGGACTCATAGCCGGTGATGAGAGCTACCACAGAATAAAGGAACTCTTCGAAAGGTCCCTTGAACCCGATTTCAGGGTCTTCCAGGAGTACCATGCCCTTATAGTCAGGCACGGCAAGTCCTACTACAGAGGAAGGGTCCATGGGGATGGCGATCCCCTCACAGAAAAACTGGGTGGTTCACGTGATTGACTTCACAGATATAAGTGTTGCGATAATAAGGAGGACATTCAGGTCCCGATTTAAACTCGCATCCCTCACAGAAAGGTCTGTGATATTCAGGAACCTCGTAAGGAGACTCTTCTTTGAGGGGGACGATATACAGGTCATACCCAGGAACTCATCCATCGAGATAAACCACCGCATCCAGGTGCCTGAGAATGTCGCCCTCCCATCGGAGGTCCTGAGGAGGATGATACTCCGGTCCAGGTACATCTTCCGGATGGACTTCTGCATATGCAGGGTCTCATCGGGCTGCAGCAGCTACCCCCATGACCTTGGCTGCCTCTTCCTGGGCCCCGGAGCCATGAGGATCTCAGAGAAGGTCGGAAGACTCATATCTGCTGAGGAGGCACTTGAACACATTGAAAGATGCCAGGAGGCAGGACTGGTCCATATAATAGGGAGGAACAGGATAGACTCTGTCTGGCTTAACTCAGGGCCCCATGATGAACTCCTCTCGGTCTGTAGCTGCTGTGAATGCTGCTGTCTCTGGAAGATGACGCCACTCCTCTCTGAGGACATAGCATCCTCCATAACACCAATGGAAGGCGTGGAACTGAAAAGGGAGGAGTCCAGCTGTGTTCTATGCGGTCGCTGTGAGGAGGCCTGCTTCACTGGTGCCATAGCTGTGGGGAAGGAACTGGAGCACGACGCAAGAAAATGCCTCATATGCGGCAGGTGCGCTGAGAGGTGTCCTGAAGGTGCCATAAAGATAATTATGGACCCTGAGGCTGTTGATGAGGCCATAAAACGTGTTGAGGTCCTTGTGGATGTTGAGTCATGATCTCCATACATCAACCGTGGTGTTCATGAAGGGCCCCGGAATTTATTTTCTGCGCGGGACATGGTTATGTTTTTTACCCTTGAGGATGTAATAAGAAATATCACAATGAATCCAACAGTTACCTGTGAGTGATAATATGGAGTTTCCCACAAAAAGGATGCGAAGGTTACGTAAGAGTCCACAGATAAGGAATATCCTTAGAGAAACACGGCTGCACCCATCGGATCTCATATACCCCATGTTTGTGAGTGAAAAACTTGGAAGGGGTGATGTGGAGGCCATAGATACAATGCCAGGCCAGTTCAGGTACTCTGTGGATGATGCGGTTTCCGAGGCATCCAGACTTGAGGATGAGGGACTATCATCCGTACTCATATTCGGAATGCCATCAGCCAAGGATGAGCTCGCCTCAGCAGCCCATGACCCCCACGGTGTTGTGCAGAGGACTGTGAGGAGGCTCAAGGAGGAAACAGACCTTGTGGTCATGACTGATGTCTGCCTATGCCAGTACACCAGCCATGGGCACTGCGGTATCGTCGTGGATGGCGAAATCGTCAACGATGAGACCCTGGAGGTCCTTTCAAGGATAGCCCTATCCCATGCCGAGGCCGGGGCAGACGTGGTGGCCCCATCGGATATGATGGATGGTAGGGTGGCAGCCATAAGGAGGAGCCTTGATGATGCAGGCTTCCAGGACACCCTGATAATGTCCTACGCGGTTAAATATGCTTCAGCATTCTATGCACCATTCCGGGGCGCCGTATCATCGGCCCCTGCCTTCGGTGACAGGAGATCCTATCAGATGGACCCTGCCAACATTGACGAGGCCCTCATTGAGGCTGAACTGGACCTCAGGGAGGGTGCTGATATACTCATGGTGAAACCGGCCCTGGCATACCTTGATGTTATAGGTAAGGTCAGGGAGAGGTTCAGCGTGCCACTTGCAGCATACAACGTCAGTGGCGAGTACTCAATGCTGAAGGCGGCCATAAAGAGCGGATACCTCACTGATGAGGCCATATATGAATCCATATTATCAATAAAACGTGCAGGTGCAGATCTTATAATATCACACTTCGCACCTGATCTCCTGGGGGTGATCTAGATGGATCCCCTCCATGTTTCAAGGATAGCAGAACTGGCCTCTGTCCTTGAGGTCAGCGGATACCCGAAACCAGGCAATGTCCACAGGACCCGTGACTTCGATGATATGGTCTACGAGGACTTCCTCGTGAGCGGGATAGTCACAGGTGATACCATGAGACTGGCAGCAGAGAGGGGGGAGAAACTGAGGGATACTCTTGACCTTTCGACCCTCGGGCTGGGAGAGCTCATACTCAGGGCGGTTGAGGACACCAGGAGGTGGGTTTCAACCAATACAAACCTTGGTATCATAATGCTGCTCACACCCCTCTCAGCAGCCGCAGGGATGGTTGACAGCGGGGATCTCCAGGGACTCAGGGAGCAGGTAAACCGTCTTATACTTCAGACAACATCAGGGGACGCTGTTAACCTCTACAGGGCCATTTCAACTGCGGAGGCCGGTGGAATGGGTGAACATGACACCCTCGACGTTAATGACCCTGCTTCACAGCAGAGGATAATCGATGAGAACATCACCCTCTTTGACACCCTCAAGATGTCAGCTGACTGGGACCTCATTGCAAGGGAGTTAACGTCCAGCATGCCGGTTACATTCAACGTCGGCTTCCCGGTCTTTAAGGGAACCGTGGAGAAGCATGGCATGAACCGGGCCGTGGTCCAGACATTCCTGACCATACTTTCAAGATTCCCCGACACACTGATATCCAGGAAGTATGGCGAGAAGATCGCCGTGGAGGTTTCAGAGGAAGCCTCAGACATCGTTGATAGGGGAGGTGTGCTCACTGCAGCGGGTCTCAGGAGGGTTGAGAAATTTGACAGGAAGCTCTACCGGATGGGATGGAACCCCGGGACAACCGCGGATCTCACAGCTTCCTCTGTCATGGTTGGATTACTTGATTACTACTCAGAACTGGGTTGAAACGCTTATTTGAGTAAACTGGAGGAGAATTATTATGATGGATCTTGACAGGATCATTGACCAGCTTCACATTTACGAGAAGAAGGTTCTGAAAGCATTCGAAGGCTCAGATAAACCATTAAAGCCTGAAGAAATAGCAGAATCCCAGAAAATTGATATAAAATCTGTCATGAGTGCGTCAGGCGCACTTGAATCAAGGGGATTTGTGAGGGTTATGAAGGACGCGGATGAGGTTGTATCCCTCACAGAGGATGGAGAGTCCTGTGCCAGGGAGGGACTTCCTGAGCGCAGACTCATAGAGGCCCTTAAAGGTGAAGAAGAGCTTGAAATGTCAGAACTTTCCAGGAGAGCGGGTCTTGATAAGAAAGAGGCAGGTATTGGTATTGGCTGGCTCATGAGGAAGGGATGGGGGAGGATAAGCCAGGGGATGGTCTCAGCGGTGAGCGATGAAACACCTGAAAGGGGTGCGGATGAGAGGCTGCTGGAACTCTTACTTGAAAGGGGATCCGTGAGGATCAGAGAACTCCCTGATGAACTCAGGGGTGCACTGAAGGATCTGAAGGGACGGAAGGGAATAGTTGATATAAGGAAAATTAAGAGGCATACAATTGAACTCACCACAGAGGGCAGAAAACTCCTTGAAAGGGGAATCGAGATAGTTGAGGAGGCAACACAGGTCACCCATGAACACCTCAAGAGCGGGGCCTGGAGAAAACTCCACTACAGGGGATACAACATTGATGCAGAGTACCCTCTGGTCTACCCTGGAAAGATGCACCCTCTGAGGCGCATAATCGATGAGATAAGGTCAATATTCCTTAAACTTGGATTCACAGAATCAAGGGGCCCCATCGTCGAGTCTGCCTTCTGGAACTTTGACTGCCTCTTCCAGCCCCAGGACCACGCTGCAAGGGAGATGCAGGACACCTTCTATGTTAAAAACCCCGCCGTCACGGATCTCCCCTGTGAGGACCTTGTAAGGGCTGTGCAGGACGCACATGAAACCGGCGGTTCAACAGGATCAGAGGGCTGGCAGTACGAATGGGACAGGGATGTTGCAAGACAGAGCGTGCTCAGGACCCATACGACCTGCGTCTCTGCAAGGTTCCTCAGTGAGAACGAACCGCCCCTCAAGATGTTTTCTGTTGGACGTGTTTTCAGGAGGGAGACCATCACCTACAAGCACCTCCCTGAGTTTCATCAGGTTGAGGGGATCGTTGCAGGGGATGAGGTTAACTTCAGGAATCTTCTGGGTATACTGAGGGAGTTCTACAGGAAACTTGGATTTGAGGTCAGGTTCAGACCGGCCTACTTCCCATACACATACCTATCAACCGAATGTGAAATCTATCTCCCGGAGAAAAAAAGCTGGATAGAGCTTGGTGGGGCCGGGATGTTCAGGCCCGAGGTCCTGGAACCTCTGGGAGTTGAAACACCTGTAGCCGCCTTTGGTCTCGGTATAGAGAGGCTTGCCATGATAAGATTTGATATAAAGGATATAAGGATGCTCTACCAGAGCGACCTCGGATGGCTCAGAGGTCTCCCTGTAACCGGGGACCTGGAGCTTTAGTCCCTGTTTTTACCTGGCAGGGGACTTTAAATCCATGGATCAATTTTCAGTCTTCTCCATGATTGGACGGTAGTACTCACCATCCTCAAGGAGGACCCTTTCAATGAGCCCCCTGTTTTCAAGGGAGAGGATGATGTTGTACATCCTTCTGGTCCCAAGTTTAAGAGGACCGTAGAGGAGGTGGCCCTCAAGGAGGTAGCGTGGGATTGGAGCTCCACTCCCGATTTCCCTGAGGATCCTGAGGGCCTCCTCTTCGATCTGGTTGAGTTCGGCGACCCTGACATCTTCCTGGGTCTCCATCACCCTGACCTCTTCATCGAGGTTTTCGGCCACTATACGGCCATTTTCCCGTGAAATAAGTCCCTTATTCTCAAGAGCTGTGATGGTGTCATGGTATTCGTGTTCTGGCAGGTCAAGGTTCCTTTTGAGCATATCCTCAGATACGGGGGTGTTAAGGTCAAGCTGCATGTACCTGATTTCCCTGTAGACCATGTTTTCCTTTCTGGTTATAATCTTCAATGGGGACCTCCAGTTACTTGTGGTCACTCACTCCTGGACATCAGGAGGGAACCAGTATCTCAGCTGCAACCAGCCGGCATATGTCAGTTTTTGTTATGACTCCCACAGGTCTTTCATCATCCATTACAAGGAGTCCTGATATATCAGCCCTCAGCATGAGGTTGGCGGCGTCCTCTATGTTGTCATCTGCGGAGATGGTTATCACCTCATCCACCATGATGTCCCTCACCTTAAGGTCCCTCTCAGGGTGTTCACTGTCGGGTTTTATGGTTCCAAGAACTCCTATTAGGTCAGTGTAGGATACCACACCCACAGGTTTACCATCATCTTCGAGTACGAACAGTCTCCTGACTCCATGTTTGTACATCTTCTCGAAGGCCTCGAGGGGCCTTGTCTCGGGGCTCACAGTTATTATCTCAGGGTTCATGGCTTCTTTAACCTTCATTGAAATCCCTCAAAGTCATACTTCTAATTAATATATCACTGTATCTTTTTATGCTTTGTTATCCTGAGGGCATTGTTATGCAATTATGCCGGTGCCGACATCACTGTATCTTTTATCCTCGGGGACAGCCATGGTGTCTGCGATGCATTTAAATAGTCGTGTTAATTATTCATGTAATAACCTGTTGTTTTCTGCAGACAATACTGCAAGCTAAAAAAAGGTTTAAATATGACTTTAGAATAATAATATAATAAATTCATATCAAACCACTTGTGGGGTAATAGTTATGATGAGAATAAGCATGTCTCTGCCAAAAAAGCTCTTGAATGAATTTGATGAAGTTCTAAGGGATCGTGGCTACCAGTCAAGATCAAAGGGCATAAGAGACGCCCTTAAGGACTACATTGTAAGGTACCAGTGGATGAATGAAATGGAAGGTGAGCGAATCGGTATTATTGCTGTGATCTATGACCACCACTACACAGGGGTCATGGAGGACCTTGCAGACATACAGCACGACTACCGTGAATACATCAACGCTGTTATGCACGTACACATGACCGAAAGACACTGCCTTGAGGTCATAGTGGTTAAGGGAGATGTTGCAAAGATAAGGGAACTCACCGAGAAGATGATGAGGCTCAAGGGCGTTGAACACGTGAGGCTCACCAGCACATCAACCGAACAGAAAATAGAACATGAGCACTGATCCAGCAAAGCCTTCAGTACCTAAATGAGATTCAGGGTCACACCGTATCACGGAAACCTTCTGGGGGATCATGAACGCCTCGCAGCCTTCCGCGAGGCCATATCATCCAGGGCCAGGGGCCTCACCTATGACCTCGGGGCAGGCAGCGGGATCCTCTCATTCTTTGCTTCAGAGTATGCTGATCGTGTCATTGCAATTGAAAGGGACCCAAAGATAGCTGCATGTGCAGGGGAGAACCTATCAGGTCTGGATAACGTCAGTGTTGTCAACGAGGACGCCCTGCACTATGAATTCAGTGCGGCTGACACGATCATATGTGAGATGCTTGACACAGCACTCATAGATGAGGAGCAGGTCCCGGTTCTAAGGAGGGCCCTAAAGTTCCTGAGGAATGATGGGACTGTAATACCACAGGCAGTCTTCAATGCAGCAGAACCCGTCACCGTGAACTTTGAAAACATCATGTATGATGAAAATCTTTCACAACCATCATCAGGTCCAATGAGGGTTTATGACCGGGTCGAGTTCAGGGGGAACCTCCCTGAGATTTTCAGGGGTTCATTGAAGCTGCAGGCATCGAGTCCCTTCAACGCTATCAGAATAATATCCTTTACCCTGACGGCTCCTGGAATCATATGCGGTCCCACACCCATGATGAACCCCCCGCTCATCATACCCCTCGAGGAGACCGGAGATAAAGGTGAGGTCGAGATAAAACTTTCATACAGGATGGGTGGCGGCCTTGATTCAGTTGAAGCATCCATCATATGATTTATCTGATTATTTCTGGTGGTTTCTATCACGTTGAAGCGGCTTCTGAGTGATTTTCTCACTGACTGCAGAAGGCTCCTCGTCCTCACAGTCGGGAATGAATTGAGGTCCGATGATGGCCTTGGCCCATACCTGGCGTCCCTCATCCAGGAGGCAATGGAGGAGAGGGGCCATCTCGTTATCAATGCGGGCACGGTGCCTGAAAACTTCACAGGAAAAATACGCTCCGAAAGACCGAGCCACATACTGATTGTGGACGCTGTTGAGATGAGAGAGGAGCCGGGAACCGTAAGGCTCATTGAGAGGGATAGTATATCAGAGTACAGCATATCCACCCATGCCATGCCCCTATCCTTCCTTGTGAGGTACCTTGAGGATCAGGGTGCTTACAGGATTGCCCTCATGGGTGTACAGCCAGAAAACCTTGAATTTGGGACTGGACTCTCACCCGCGGTTGAAGACGCTGTACATGACCTCGCAGGGATGATAATCTCTGCCCTTGATGACTTTGGAAGCTGCGGATGATTTTTAGGGTTGAATTCAATCAGCCCTGTATTTTGAGGGTATTGAGAATTCTGGATGAATTTTACCTGAACCGGTCAAGATTAAGTTTTTATAAGATCCCACCAAAGAGTAAACCAGTCCTTGATTTTTTTGAGTGATCATCATGAGGATTCTGTTCATAGGTTCAAGACTCTTCAATGACGTTGCAGAGTACGCCTCAGCGATGGGTGTGACCACCATTCTCTCCGAGTCAAATCCAGACGCCCCAAACCTTGAACTCGCCGATTCATACCACATAGTGCCCAGGGGCATGGAGGGCCCTCTGGAAATAGCCCTCAGGGAGGACGTTGATGCGGTGGTACCCCTGATAGGTGTCGACGGACCCCTCAGGGATGTGGCCTGGCTCAAGGAGAAACTTGAGGCTGACTACGGAGTGCCGGTGGTTGCATCAGGGCCGGAGGCTGCTGAGATATCCACAGATAAATTTAAAACCAAGGAGTTCTTCTCCAGAAACAGGATAAGAACGCCGGAATACGATTTAATCGATTCACCGGAGGATGTAACTGAAATGCCGGTGGTTCTCAAGCAGAGGGAGGGACAGGGCGGTTCAGGCGTGATGGTCGCAGCCACCCCTTCTGATGTCAGGGAATATCTCCACGCCCATGACCATGCCCTCATGGAGGAATACATACAGGGCCGTGAAATATCCGTTGAGGTACTCCGATGGAATGATGAAACCCTCCCCCTGGTGGCCGTTGATAAGGGAGACACAAGGATGGACGGACTGCACCCCCTGAGGAAGGTGAAGAGGGCCCCCGCTATTATCAGGGGATTCGATGGAATGGAGGCCCTTGCAATGGCTTCAGAAGTCACAGAACTCCTTGGTGCGGAGGGTAACACCGATGTTGACATGATAGTCTCGGAGGATGGAAAACTCTATGCCATAGAGGTCAATACACGCCCAAGCGGGACCAGGTACATCTCAGAGGCGGCAACAGAGATAAATCCCATGCACTGCCTTGTGGACATGGCAGCAGGAAACTGGAAACCTGGTGAAATCAGGAGGAAGAACCATTATGCTGTTGAGATACCCATAGGTAACCCCGGGACCTGGAGTCCTTCATGCCAGATGGGACAAGATGGGTGCTTCACGGCCCGAGGAACCATATGAGGGTAACTGTGGGGGCCAATGATCCTGAACTGCTTGAACTGGTCATTAAAAAACTTGGTGATCTTGATGTACACAGAAGGCAGGTGATATGATGGAGTTTTTGATGGTTTTCATTATAAGCACTGTTTCAGCTGCAGTATTCACGCTCTTTATAAGGAACATTCTGAGGAGTGCGGATATCGGTGATAAACCAATAGTCACTGAGCACAGCCACAAGGCAGGAACACCTACAATGGGGGGGCTTGGGATGCTACTGGCTCTCCTCCTTGTAACGGTACTCTATCGAAACAACCCCTACCTCGTCCTGACATCACTCATAGTCCTCACAGCAGCAATTGTAGGCCTTCTGGATGACCTTCTGGGCCTCAAGGTGAAGGAGGTCCAGAGGATAATAAGGAACGTATCTGAAGGGCCCCTGGAGGTTGGCCAGCTTGTACTGAAGCCCGGAGAGGAGGCAAGGGCGGCAACAGACAAGGCAAAGAGGGATGTTGAGGCTCTGCTCTCTGAGGGACTTGTTGAGGTGGTTGGTGAGGCTCCAATAAAGAATGAGGTGAGTGAGGGTGAGAAGATACTGGCCCAGCTACTGATAGGTGTCTTCCTTGTACTCTCAGGAGCTGTTGGTAAGCTCGGAGGGTTCTACCTGGGTCTTGCAGCCGCACCCATCGCCATAGCAGGTATGGTGGGGGCCATAAACGCAGTTAACCTCATAGATGGAATGGATGGGATGGCAGCCGGGATAATGCTCATAGCATCCTTATCCTGCGCAATTTTCCTTGGCCTATCGGGTCAGGCCCTGCCCTTCCTGGCACTGGCCGGGATGTGTGCCGGGTTCCTCGTATTCAACAGACACCCCGCGAGCATATTCATGGGTGATACCGGTTCATTTGCCCTGGGGGCAGGCTATGCAACTGCAGTGATGCTCACAGACACGGTTTACTTCGGTGTCCTTGCAATAGCAGTGCCTGTGGTCTCGGTTATCGTGAGCCTCCTCCACCGTGCAGGGGTTATAAGACTCCCGGTTGAACCGCTGCACCACACACTCCACTACCGTGGGATGTCCGAGAGGAGGATAGTGCTCCTCTACTGGCTCATAACACTGATTGTCTGTGCACTGGGACTCTACATGACAGGGAGTATCCTCTGATGGGTGAAGGTCATGTATCTCCATGAAATCGCAGATAAGATTTCAGGAAGACTCAAAGGTCCAGATAGAGCATTTCGGGGATATTCACGACCCTTGGAGCTGCTGAAGCAGGTGACATTGTTATAAGACACTGGATCGATGAGAAGGGCATTGAAATCGCCTCAGAAAGGGGTGTATCCGCCATCATAACCCAGGATCTCCGGGGAAAGTCTTCCAGGCTAGCCGAAGAGCACGGGCTCCCGGTTATCCTCGTTGACAGGATTGAGAATGCAAATGCCCTTGCACTCTCCTGGACAATAGAGCGATTCGCCCCCTCCTCCAGAAGGGTTGTGGTCACGGGTACCAATGGGAAGTCCACCACAACCCACATGATCCATCATATAATAGAGACCACCGGTGCTTCATCCTACACAAACACAGATTCAAGGTCAGAGTTCAACACCCTCATAGACCCTGTGGTATCACAGCAGATAGCCGAGGCCTCATCTGATGGGGCACCTGAATTCATGGTTATAGAGGTCTCAGAGGTGCAGGGGTGGCTTGGAAGGGTCATGAGGGACCACGCCCGCATGATGACCGCAGCCATAGGGCCTGAGGTGGTCGTCATAACAAACGTTGCAATGGACCATATAGGACTTGTTGAATCTGTGGAAGATGTCTTCAGGGAGGTAGCAGGGGCCCTGAGGGCCATCGAATCTGGGGTGGCTGTACTCAATGCCGACGATGAACGTGTGAGGGCAATGGCCCATGTGAACCCGGGTCTCAGTGTGGTCTTTTACGGCTCGGACTCCCCTGTGAGGTATGATGGGGAGGGCATCCACATTGGAGGGGACCTCATAATCCCTGCAGAGGAACTCCCCTTCAGGAGTGAGCACTTCATACAGAACACCCTGGCTGCCGCTGCAGCATGTCTGGAACTGGGCTTCTCCCCCGAGGACATAAGGATGGGTGTTAAAACATACAGGCCCCTCAAGAGGAGGTTTTCGGTCCTCATGACTGAGCCCCTTGTCATAGACGACTTCGCCCACAACCCCTCAGGTATCAGGTTCACCGTGAGGAGCGCTGCAGCGAATCTCAGGGGGAGGCTGTGGGTGGTGAATGCCATCAGGGGCTCCCGTGGAGAGGATATAAATGTGATGAACGCAGCCGCCCTTGCAGATTCCCTCAGGGGCCTCAATGCAGAACTCATAGTAACCTCAAGCAGTGACGTTGTTGATGAACAGAACAGGGTACTTGAAAATGAGAGAAGAGCATTCCTTGGGGTCCTTGATGAGAGGGGTGCATCCTACATCCACGTGGAGAAACTCAGGGACGCCCTGAGGATGGTGCTGGATGCCGCGAAACCCCATGATACCATCCTCCTCCTCGGAGCCCAGGGAATGGACCCGGCTGCAGGGATAATAGATGAGATCAGGATGTGACTACTGTATCGCAGCTTGTAACGGTTCCTGGTCTCAGCCGTGATCGGGAGTCCATCTCTGCGGTGGATTCAGGGGGTCCGGTTTCAGCTCTGCATTGGATGGATGTTCATTTCTGTGGTCAATCTTTATAAAGATGGAGTCAGAGAACTAACTATTCAGTAACTGTGATGAAACGCAGTTAAAGGTGAACTGTTATGCTCATAAAGATCAGAAGGGATACCCTCGTGATACTCCTGCTGGCATTCATCCTGATCCTCTCAGGTCGTGCTATGACCTATCTTGCCTACGCATCATCAATGGAGGATACAGGTGGAGTTCCAATAGCAGGTGTCATAGTTAAGGGTAACGATATAGTTCCACTGTCCTCCATAAAAGCAAATGTATATGCTGCGGGTTTCCGGCCCGGAAGCTACATAAAGGGAGAGGTGCTTGTAACCTCCAAGAGAAAGGTTCCCCTTTCAGAGGCGATGGAGAATGCCGAGAAGTTTGTTAAGATGACAACAATTCCCGGCACCCGTGTAACGCCCATAGCAGCCGCTGATGTGAAGGTGGACACCAGAACAGGCATAGTCACTGTTAATGTTATCGAGGACTTCGCCACGGTTAAAGTTACCAACAGAACAGGGGGAGTGGGCTGATGAACAGGCTCGGTAGACTGTTAGCTCTCATATTCATCTTCAACCTGCTTATAGGTCCGGTATCCGCCACAATGAACGTTATTGTAATCACAGACCCCACAGGAGCGGATCCTAATGGTGCTGCAGCCGGGAGTATGTCCTTCGCCCAGAACATGTTCCAGTCAACCTTCCTCATGTCCAAGGAGAAGAGGTTCGCTGTCCTCTCAGGTGGTGAAGGTGCATTCAACACCGAGGCTCATGGCAATAATGGACGTTATAAACCGCCTGGAGAATGGTGCAACAGCGGCTGAGGCGGCATCAGCAGCCAACAGTTACCAGGGAATCAGGGTCATGTGCGGAGGTCCCAGCATAGGTGCAGCTGTGGGTGGTTCCTTCGATGCCTACGTGGTTATCGTGGAGGATGACGGTACCATAACAGTTACACCCTACTCTGGGGGTCTTGCGGTTCTTCCTCCAGGTAAGAGGGGAGCCATAATACACCTGAGGAACACGCATGGAAACCCCAAGTATGGTACAGCAACCCGTGTACGTCAGGAGACAGCCGTTAACATAGGTAAGATGATAAGGGACGGCTACTCTGCCACTTACATCGTGGGAAAGGTCTTTGAGGAGGTTTCAAAGGACGCCGGTGAAAAGTATGGTGGTGGTGCAGTTAACCTTGTCTCAGGGGTATCCACAGGGGACATGTTCACACCAGCGGACCTCAATGAGACCGGTTACCCAATGGATGAACCCTACGTCAAGGTATGCGATGAGTGTGGCTGGAGCATAGGGTACCCTGCTGCAGAGAACTACCAGACCTGTCCGGTGGATGGCAGCAAGTTAAAGGTTATCTATGCATATGAGGCTCTCAAGGACGCCATAACCGTGACCAACGGCTCTGTATCTGTCTCGGTCTACGGGACAGAGGAGGCCGGTGTTGTTCAGACAACCCAGGAGATTGTAAGGGCATCGGTGAAGAAGAACGGTTACAGTGCAGAGGCAATAGCCAGATCCATAAACAGGGCCATAAAGAATGGGTTCCTTGTGGGAGTCAACTATGTGGAGCCAAAGGACATAAATGTGAAGCCAAGTTCAAGGGCTGTAGGTGTCTACTACACACCCCTACCAGATGATAGGACAGCCCCTCCGATGGAACTGCCCGTTAGTTCAGGGCTCCTTGAGATACTCGGTAACATCCAGACGGCACTGGGATTCATCATGGTGCTCCTCGTCCTCTTCAGGAGCAGCCTTATAAGTTCATTCAGAAGGGGTTAAAACGTGTCTCTAATAATTCTGAGGGCAGATAGCAGGAAAAAAATTCTGAACGCCATAGCGGACCTTGAAAGGCATGCCGGCCTTAAGGTCCGTGGAAAACCCAGGATTCTGAGGAATGATATTGCAGACAGGATGGCATCATCCATACTCGGGGAACTCCGCATGAAGTCCTCTGTGGCGGCAGCCGTTGAGGTGGAGGAGGATGACACCAGAAGCATAATGGCCATCAGAAGGATACACCCCCCGGCACATGTGATAGTGGTTAGCAGTGAATACGATGAATACAATGACCTCAGGGAGATGTTCGGCGGTCTGAGGGTCCTCAGGGGATACTATTCCCATAAGGGTAGTTGAAGAGAAAATTCGGATGAAATGGGATTCTAAAATAATTTTTAGAAAATGGACTTTAATCCATTTTTATTCCTGCAACATCCGCCGTGGGTGTCTAAAATAATTTTTAGAAATAATTTTTTTGGGACTTTAACCCCTCTTTATTCTTGCAATGTCACCTATCGTGGCTCCGCGGAACCCGCCACCCTCTGATTTCTCCAGATCATCGGCCTCAAATTTTTCAAGGAGTTTTATTTTGAGGAGCCTTTCAAGCTTCCTTGCGAGCTTAATATCGGGTTCCATCCTCTCGGATTCAATCCTGTTTATGACGGATACCTTCTCGTTGATCCTCTCAGCGAGATCCTCCCTTGACCAGTCCCTCTTCTCCCTTTCAGTTCTTATGATCCTTCCGTAGTCCTCAACGACCTCGTACACGGTATCCATGGGTCTCCTGGACCTTTTCTGGGGCTTCCTGAAACTTTTTTTACGGGGTGTTGTGGGTTCTCTGATGATTTTACCGAACTTTGAGCATTCCCTGCATACTTCCATGACTGAACTATCGATTTTTGTCTTTAAAGGTTTTCCAACAATCTTTTTACCGCAAATCTCGCATCTCATGAAGATCCCTTTTTATTTTATACTAGATTTATCCCACCCCAATATTTAAATATTACTAGAAACAAGATAGTATACAACAAAATTTAAATAGGAGTGTTCTAAAATCATGGAAAATAACTCCCAGAATGTATTAAAAAAGATTGAGGACCTCAAAAAAGAAGTTAGAATGCTTAAAGAGGAAAACTCCAAGACAAAAAGAAATCTGATGTGGAAAATCAGAAAACTTGAGAAGGACAAACTTTTAATTGAAAATGAGAGGACAAGGCTTGACAGGGAAGTTAAATCCCTTCGTGGTGAAATCGAAAGGTTCAGAACCCCTCCACTGGTCATAGCCACAGTAACAGAGGTTCTTGATGATCACAGGGTCGCAGTTAAGAGTACAACCGGACCCCACTTCGTAATAAATTATTCAAGATTCATAGATAGAAAGCAGCTGGAGCCCGGTGCAAGGGTTGCACTGAACCAGCAGACCTTCAGCATAGTGGATGTACTTCCATCTGAGAAGGACCCCGTTGTGACGGGCATGGAAGTCGAGGAAAAACCAGATGTCTCCTATGAGCAGATAGGTGGCCTTGAGGAACAGGTACGCGAGGTCAAGGAGACAGTTGAATTACCGCTCAAAAAACCGGAACTCTTTGAAAAGATAGGTATAGAGCCACCCAAGGGCGTACTCCTCTATGGACCACCTGGTACAGGTAAAACACTCCTGGCAAAGGCCGTCGCCCATGAGACCAATGCAACATTCATAAAGATAGTTGCATCAGAGTTCGTCAGGAAATACATAGGTGAGGGCGCAAGGCTCGTGAGGGGAGTCTTTGAGCTGGCCAAGGAGAAATCCCCGAGCATAATATTCATAGACGAAATTGACGCCGTGGCAGCCAAGAGGCTTAAGAGTTCAACAAGCGGTGACAGGGAGGTTCAGAGGACACTCATGCAGCTCCTTGCAGAGCTTGATGGATTCGAATCAAGGGGTAATGTCGGTATAGTTGCAGCAACCAACAGACCAGACATACTTGACCCGGCACTCCTCCGTCCAGGAAGATTTGACAGGTTCATTGAGGTACCTCTACCAAATGAGGATGGTAGAAGGGAGATACTCAAGATACACACCTCAGGAATGGCCCTTGCAGAGGAGGTCGATATTGAACTCCTTGCAAGGATAACCGATGGGGCATCAGGCGCAGACCTCAAGGCAATATGTACCGAGGCAGGTATGTTTGCAATCAGGGATGAGCGTGATGAGGTCACAATGGCTGACTTCATGGATGCCGTTGATAAGATAATGGGTGTTGAGAAGGAGGAGGAATACAAACAGGAAACCGGCGTGATGTTCGGTTAATACTGATTATGGCCTGTGATGAACCCTATGAGCTCTGAGAAGTGATGACTGATGGGCGATCTGAGGCTGTAATCTATAACCCCACTTCTTTTTAAAGTGGTTAACTAGATCGCATTAAATTCTGTTCTTAGGATCAGGTGCTCTTCTAATTTTGCAGTGTTAGGGAATTACTTATTTACTTATTCTGTCTGGTGTCATTGTATCTGGTTAAAGCCCTTAGTTATTCCTATACCTCATCCCAGAGGTCACCAAGAACAGCCTTTCTATCAGTCATTACAAGTCGAGGTATTCTGCCGACGGTACCTGCATGTTCACCCACCACAACCATAACACCCCGGAAATGCTCCCTGAAGTCATCAGCCCTTTCAAGGGCATTCTCAACGGCTGATATATCATCAGGGCCATTCGCACTGTTTGCTATTGAGGTTGCAAGGGCGTCTGCTGTGCTGGCCTCAGATGCAAAAACTGTCACAGAATCTGCCCTCCCGAAGCTTATGGAGTGCCCCACAGTCCCCGAGGATGTGCATACACCCCTGGGACCGCCTGGCTTCAGAAGGAAGCCCACAGTCCCTGAGAGTGATGAAGATCCAGCATAGAGACCCACAGTGATTTTGCGGTTGTTAACAAGGGCGATGTCACCGCCGTTGTCGATTATGCTGCACCGCGAACCCTTACCCATGAGGTGCATGAGTGAGAGCTGGGATATTGTCCCTGCAACCGATGCCATGGGTCCAACCTCAGCCTTCCGTGAGGCCCGGGACATCATCCTGACGATGAGAGGGCCCTCAGACACCACTATGGGTTCAAGGGATGTTAAAAACTCGGGATTTCTCCGGATATAATCCATGAGCTTCATCCTCTCTCCCAGAACGAATCCAGAGAGTCCATGGTTCCTTAGTTCTGTCCTGAGATTTATGCGGGTCTCACCGATAACTATCCTTTCCATGGTTCCACACCAGCTCTCTAATACATTAAATGAGACATCAGAGGGGATCAATCTCCAACCATTACATATAAAAACATATACAACAAATTAATCCTCATTGTAGTTAACTTCTTTTAACAACTATATGTCAGTTCTGTGATAACATGTTTGGCAGGGACAGGTTACATCCAGGTGAGAGAATTTTATATGAGACAAGGCCGCGGTTCATCCTCAACTCAAAATCAACCATAATAAAGGCCCTGTCAGCCGTGATAATACTATACCTCTTCCAGTGGATAGTTGAGGGAGCCGGGGCACTTGACAATCTCCTGATTGCAAATTATGGTGTCACAGTAGCTGAGAAGGTCGCATGGCTTCTTACAGGCATAATAATCATAATCCTCCTCTCCATCCTCTGGGATGTGATCTCCTGGAGGAACAGGCGCTACATAATCACCGACCAGAGGGTCATGGTTGAGGAGGGGGTCCTATGGAAGAGGAGATACTACATAAACCACAGGAAGATAGTGGACGTATCCTTCTCACAGAGCATAACAGAGAGGCTCCTTGACTCTGCGGATCTGGAGATCCATGGGGGCCACGAGGGCACCAACATAATACTCAGGGATGCACCATCCCCCTCAAAGATTGAGTACCATATTAGCAGGTTCACAGAGAGGGGATATGATGATGTAGAGGAGATCCTCAGGGAACTATCATCCAGTAGAAGGAGGGAGCCAGGATTTGCAGACCCGGAATTCTGGAGACCCGTAGGATGAGAAGGAATCTGACGGTAAGTTTGTGGTGGATAGGCGCGGTGATGAATCCATGGGATCTGACGGTAAGTTTGCGGTGGATAGGCGCGGTGATGAATCCATAATGGAGAGACACTCAAGGAAATTTAAGAGATACAGAAGGGAGGGCAGGGATGACTGATTACGATGTTCTCATAATGGGGGCCGGGCCTGCCGGTTCAACCCTTGCAAGGCTCACAGCCACTAAAGGATTCAGGGTTGGCCTCTTTGAGAGGAAGAAGATAATCGGTCTGCCACTTCAGTGTGCAGGACTCGTATCACACAGAATAATGGAGGTTAACGTGCTCCCTGATGAATTTATACTGAACAGTGTGAGGGGCGCTGTTCTCCATTCACCATCAGGCATAAAACTCAGGGTTTCTAAGGACAGACCAGAGGCCCATGTAATTGACAGGACAGCCTATGACCAGCATCTTGCAGAACTCGCGATGGAAGCAGGCGCAGAGTTGACGAAGGGAACTGCGGTGAGGGATTTCAATGAGAAAACAGGTCATGTCAGGGTAAATGGCGATGAACTCAGTGCGGATGTTCTTGTGGATGCAAGGGGGCAGTCCGCCGCACCCAGCAGGTACCCTGCGAGACAGTACCTTGTGAGGTTCAGGGACAGTGAGATGGACACTGACTTCGTGGACCTCAAGGTTGACTCCCGCCTCTCTCCGGGCTTTATGTGGAGGATACCCATAGATGAACAGACGGCGAGGGTGGGTGTCTTCGGACCCCAGCAGAACCTGAAGGAATTCCTTAAAGGCTTCATCTCAGACCTCAGCAGCGACTTTGAGATCCTTGAGTCCCACCATGGGTTCATCCCCAGACCAGACCTTGATTTGAGACTCGTAAGGGGGAGATGCATTCTTCTTGGAGATGCTGCCGGGCAGGTTAAACCCACAACTGGTGGGGGCATAGTTCTGGCTTCCCGTGCTGCAGGGGTGGCGGCAGAGGTCATCCAGGGGGTCCTTGAGGGGGATGCAGACCTCAAAGAATATGAGGATGCCTGCAGGAAGATCCACATGTCAGAGATGAAGAACCAGATGAGGGTTCAGAGGACCTTCAGACTACTCTCAGACAAGGACCTTGACCACATATTCCTTAAGATGAAGGAGTACGGTGCAGAGGATATAATATCAGAATACGGGGACATGGACAGACAGACACCCCTCATCAGGGAGTTCCTGAAGAGGGGAATCCTGTTCAGGATAATACCATCCATCCTCACGTCTAAGGTGGCAGGAATATGGAAATGATGGTGTTACTCTCACAGGAGCACCCTGAACTCCCATCGGCGGAACTAAGGTCCGTTTTGATGTCGGAGGGGATAGATTTCAGTGTTATTGAATCCGGAAGTGGATATGAGGTCATAGATGCTCCCAGGAGTACATGGAAGATCCTTAAAAAAAGGTTAGCCTATGCCCATGAGATCTCTGAGGTCATAGGATATGCGGCTGCTGATGATCTGGATGATGCTGCAGAGGAAATTGACTGGAGTAAATACGTCAGGGAAAGCTTCGCGGTGAGGATAAGAAAACTGTGTGGCGATGTGGATTCCAGGACACTCGAGAGGACCATCGGAGCGATCATAAAGGAGGATACTGGACTGAAGGTTGACCTTGAGAAGCCCTGGACCCTGATAAGACCGGTACTCATTAATGACAGGTTCATACTCACAAGGAGGCTCGCAGTCATCAGCAAGGAACACTTCAACCAGGCCAGACCCCACAAGAGACCCTTCTTCTACCCTGGTTCAATGAGCCCCAAACTCGCAAGGTGCATGGTCAACCTCTCAGGGGTGAAGGCAGGTGACAGGATCCTTGACCCCTTCTGCGGTACAGGCGGGATACTCATAGAGGCGGGCCTCATGGGTGTGAGGGTTGTGGGGGCCGATATAGACTGGAGGATGGTTGAGGGCACCCGTGAAAACCTTCAGCATTACGGTATAACCGACTTCGAGGTTATAAGGTCTGATGCAAGGGATCTGAGGCTCGACGAGAAGGTCGACGCCATAGTGACCGATCCCCCCTACGGTATATCAGCTTCAACTGCAGGTGAGAAGAGTGAGAAGCTTTACAGGGAATTCCTGGACTCTGCACACTCAAACCTTGCAGAGGGGGGCATGATCTGCATGGCAGCACCCCACTACCTCGACCTGGAGAGCCTCATTGATGAAAGATTCAGCATCAGGGAGAGGTACTCAATGAGGATGCACAGGAGCCTCACAAGGGTTATAAGGGTCATTGAGAGGGTTTAGTACGTCAGGTGGAGGCTGGTATCTGATACCGGTACCACAGACGATGAAATCGCCAGTATCCACTGCACATAAATGGGCACTTAACCATATATACCATTTAAAACCAAACTCTACATAACTATTTTCCGAACACCTTAAAGGGGATTAAATTGCAGGTTAGAGTACTTGATACCACACTGAGGGATGGAGAACAGACACCGGGGGTTTCACTCACCCCTGAGGAAAAACTGAGAATAGCACTCAAAATCGATGCACTGGGCGCAGACATCATTGAGGCAGGCTCAGCAATCACATCAGAGGGTGAAAGGGAAGGTATCAGGAAAATCACATCAGAGGGTTTGAGGGCAGAGATCTGCAGCTTCGCAAGGGCTGTGCGGGAGGACATAGACGCTGCAATCTCATGTGACGTTGACAGTGTGCACCTGGTGGTCCCAACATCTGACCTGCACCTTGAACACAAACTCCGAAAGACAAGGGAGGAGGTCCTCGAGCAGGCGGTGGACTGCACAGAGTATGCAGTGGACCATGGTATTCTGGTCGAACTCTCAGCAGAGGACTCAACAAGAAGTGACATGGACTTCCTCCGGACCATCTTCAGGGAGGGTATAGAGGCCGGTGCAGAGAGGATATGCGCCTGTGACACCGTCGGCATACTCACACCAGAACGTTCCTATGAGTTCTACAGGGGACTCTCAGAACTCGGGGCACCACTGAGTGTGCACTGCCACAACGACTTCGGCCTTGCAGTCGCAAACTCCCTTGCAGGTCTAAGGGCGGGGGCATCGGAGGTCCATGCAACAATAAACGGTATAGGTGAAAGGGCAGGCAACGCAGCCCTTGAGGAGGTTGTCGTGGCCCTTAAATCCCTCTATGATGTGGACACCAGTATCAACATAGAGATGCTCTATGAGACATCGAGGATGGTTGCAAGGATGACCGGTGTATACCTCCAGCCAAACAAGGCCATAGTGGGAGAAAATGCCTTCGCCCATGAATCAGGGATACACGCCGACGGTGTCCTCAAGAAGGCTGAAACCTATGAGCCAATAACACCTGAGATGGTTGGTCACGGGAGAGGGTTCGTGATGGGCAAACATATAGGCACCCATGCCCTCAGGAAGCGACTTGATGAACTCGGAATGAAGGTCGCCGATGATAAACTCATGGAGATATTCAGGAGGGTCAAGACACTGGGGGATATGGGTAAATGCGTTACCGATGTGGATCTCCAGGCAATAGCCGAGGATGTCCTCGGGGTCATGGAGGACAAGGTGGTTGACCTCCAGGAGGTCACCATAGTCTCAGGTAACCGGGTGACGCCCACAGCATCCGTCAAGCTCCGAGTCGATGACAGGGAGGTACTTGAGGCAGGTACCGGTGTTGGTCCCGTGGACGCAGCGATAGTTGCCATAAAGAAGAGCCTCGAGGACTTTGCAGACATAACACTTGAGGAGTACCACGTGGATGCCATCACAGGGGGTACAGATGCCCTCATAGACGTTGTCATAAAACTCAGACACGGGGACAGGATAATAAGTGCAAGGAGCACACAGCCAGACATCATAATGGCCAGTGTCGAGGCCTTCCTCAGCGGTGTTAACAGGCTCCTGGCAAATGAAAAATCTGAAGGGACTCATTGAGGGTGCTAATATGAATTTAGACGTTAGAGGCTACCGTGGAGTTGTCAGAGACCTCACGGGGCTCCTTGATGAGATGAAAGGTTTTCCATGCACGGTTCAGCTTATGGATGCCAGGGCAGTTGCAGGCAGGGAACATGCCATCCATGGGGCAATCCATGCACTGAAGGCCTTTGAGAGGGGCCAGAACATCTCCAGTGACATGGGGATAGAGATATGCCTCCGCGTTGCGGGTATGAGGCAGATAAGCAGGACCATTGAGCTCCTGGGCATCAAAGAGGGTGAAATGGAGATCTGTGCCGTCCTTGTTGACTGTGGAGATGAAGTGATTAAATTTCTGGATTCAATTTTTGAAAGGGATGATGGGGTCCTCGAACCTGATGAGGAATATCTGAGGAGGATCTACGACCTTGGAGGGGAGGCTGAGACAGTCGGTGTTGGAGAGGCCCTCCTGGAGAGGACCACAATGCTCACCGTGGCCTAGTCGCCCCCATGGTTGAAGAGATTAACTCGGCCATCGCCTCAAGGTTTTCAGGGGTCAGAGAACCCACATCAAGGTTTTTAACCTCAACTGCAACTGCATTCTCAAGGACCCGGTCATAGGAGGGACAGGGAGTGAATATGCTTCTACCGTCGGCGTTTATAACCTTTCTGAGGCGCTTCACATCACCACGGGGATCACTGGATGGTATTATGACGTTTATACCCCTCTTATCGGGGTGCAGGACCCCTTCAAGGTTCTCCTTGAGGTAGCTGCAGGCTCTGAGGGTCTCTGTAAGGTTCCTCTCTGCAGCTTCCAGCTCAAGGGCCACAGCCGCCCTCACGTATGGGTCAGCTTTGAGGGAGGAGAGGAGCATGTCCTGCTGCACAATTTGCGGGACTGATGTTGATATGAATCCCCCACCACCTGCGTTCACGGTCTTCGGGGCACCTGTGGATGCTATTATGATGTCACTGATTTTGCCATTGCAGAGTCTCTCAAGGGGGTCTGAGACGCTACCTGAGGCGTCCTCAACCAGAAGAGCCCCGTGGGATCTGCAGACATCTGCAAGTTCCCTGATGGGCTGTTCTGCCGTGTAACCTGCAAAGCTCGTCACAAGGAGTGCACTGGCACCTGTCTCAGTCAGCCTTGCATCGAGGACCTCCGGGTCCAGGAGCCCAAGGTCTGTCTTCACGGTCAGGACCTCCCTTCCGGTTATCTCGGGGATCCTCATAAATCCCCTCCAGCCCCCCTGGTCGGGTACCAGGAGGGGCCCCTCAAGGCGGTGGGCCAGGAGAAGTATGGCCGCATTTCCGCTGTTGAGTAACCTGGCGTATCTGTGTCCGGTCACCTTCCTGATCCGGGCCTCAGGGTCATGTTTCTCACCGTAGAGTGCAGAGCGGCACACGGCCCTCCTCGCCTCTGCAGAGGGTTCTCTGAATTTCAGCTTCATACTATCACCTGAAGAACGAGTCAAGGGTTGTCTGTCTGGATACTTCAAGTTCCTTCAGGAGGTTGCTCCTCACCCTGAAGGCCTCAAGTCCAAGTTTAAGCTTACTGTCAATGAATTCAAGTGCACCCCTCAGGTCATTGAACATGGTGGGTTCTGTATCCATGGCATTTTTCACGTTCTCCCTCACATTGAATACTCCGAGGGGCACGTAGCCAGGGTAGGCCTCCCTCAGGATGATTGCCCCGGCCTGTTTTTCCTCCCGGTCCAGGGCATCGAGGACAGCCATCTTGGCGCTGTAGTAGCAGCCACCCACCCTTGAATATTCCCTCTTACCCTTACCGGTCTCATGGTCTGAGAATATCATTGCACGACCGTCCCTCTTCATGAAGGCCTCCATCCATTCATACTGCCACTCTGAGGGTGTCAGGAGTATCAGGTAATGGTTTTTGAGGCTCTCAAACTCATGGACCCTGAAGGTGTCTATGGGCTCATATTCAAGGACCCTTTCGAGGAAGTGGTCGGCGAGGGTACTGTCACAGGCTGTTATTGACCACCTTGTCGGTACAAGTTTTCTCCTTTTCCCTTCGCCGAGGGCACCGACTGAGAGTGCCTTCTGTACAGCCGAGAAGGGGGTGCCCTTCCTGTGGAGCTCGACTATGGCCTCCCGTGCCCTGAGGTCAGTGTCATGGTAGGCCCTCTCAAGTTCACGGTCCCATTTCACGTTTTCTATCTCAAAGTTCTCAAGAACTGCGCTGGGACCGTGGGGCGTCTGTTCTTCGCTGAAAAAGAGTCCTCGCGGTTTCCTTCTGAACTGGGCCTCGCTTTCAATGGCCCCTGATGAGAGGGATATCTCCTGGAGTTTTTCCACGAGGTGATTGTCCAGGTCGCGGACGCCCACCAGCTGTTTTCCCCTTACAAGGTTGAGACGGTAGTCTATGATCTCCTCCTGTGTCTTTCTTTCTGGTATCCATCGCTCGGGGGAGTCAAATATTTCCACTTCCTCCTGTACAGGGGCTATCATGGGGCCCGCATAAACCTTAGGGTAATTCCAGCTACCTATGAAGACCGATGGGGGTGTTGCTCCCTCCAGTTCCTCTCCTATGTTTATTGATTTCATTTTGAGGTCCCTTGTGAGCTTCTGGAGGAAGGCGTACTTTGATCTTATCATCATATAAGAATTTCATCCAGGGGTTATATCTTTTTTATGAAGCAGTTCTTCTAATTGTCCCACTTCAAATCTTTTTATATGTTTTTTTTATTCGCCGTTAAGATGATGCTATTTTTTTTGGTTTAGGGTAATGTTAAATAATGATTTAATAATATAATTAGTTGGTGAAAATAATGTCGAGGATCTCATTTTTACTGCTAGTTTTAGCAGTGGCGTTCTTGCTTGTAAATGGGGTATCAGCAACAGTTGTTAACTTAAATACAACTGAAGAATTCAGCACAATCCAGGAAGCCATAGATAACAGTACAGATGGACATCATTTAATCGTCAATTCAGGAACCTACAATGAAAATGTGCTCGTTAACAAAACTCTAACATTAGAGGCTAACGGAACAGTAACTGTATCCGCAGGCAATACTACCATGCCAGTATTCAATGTCACAGCCAACAACACACAGGTCAAAGGATTCACAATAACAGGTGGCAAACCCGGAATCTACCTATCTGGATCCAACAACACTATCTGTAACAATGTCATCACCAGCAACGGCGAGGAGGGAATCTACCTACTTGGATCAGATAATAATACTATTTGTAACAATACCATCACCAACAACCAATGGGGAATCTACCTATTTGAATCAGGTAATAACACCATCTGTAACAATACCATCACCAACAACAGCTACGGAATCTTCCTATTTGGATCAGGTAACAATACTATTGTTGGGAATTATTTCATTAACAACACAAACCAGACAGCAGGAGATTTAAGTGGCAATTATTGGAATGGGACAGAAGTGGGTAATTACTGGTCAGATTATGCTGGAGACGATCTTGATGGTGATGGTATAGGTGACACACCATACAATTTGGATCAGAAACCATTAATCGTTGACTTAATGATTGAAAATATCAGCACAAGCGGCGGTATACAGGTAAGGGTTAAAAATAATGGGAAAGCAGATATAACAAGGATAGATCCGAACGCACAAGTCCCGATCACAGTACAATATAACAGCCAAGAATTCACACGAGACATAGACCCCCTACCAGGCGGAGGAACACAGACAATCACACTGAATATCGTCCCAGGAGGAAACTATCAAATCATAACAACAATACTATACAACGAAACAACACACTACCTGGAAACTACAACCATAAGAGACGCTAACACCAGTAACAACATCAAAAAGATCAACATAACAGCAGGGAACCTTAAGGTGACTCCAACGAGTGGAGTGGCGCCACTGAACATTAAAGTGTCTGCTGATTTGACAAATACTGGCGACTTACCAGGGAATTATACAGCTGGACTTATAGTGAATGGTCGGAGAGTAGCTACAAAGACGGTGGAGGTTCCTGCTGGTGGTGTGGTGGTTGTGAGTTTCAATTACACCTTGACTTCAGCGGGTAATTATACCCTGGCAATAAATAATCTGACAGCCTTTGCGAGTGTTAAAATTAGTGTTAGGCAGCTCACTGATGCTGCTTCTTGGGTTAGAGCTTATTATGGGCGTTATGGTAGATTGCCAGGTAAAGTGACAATCAGTGGACATGGGTATAGTATGGCGCAGTTCCTCTACCTGCTTTGCAGGGCAACAGTCAATATAAATGCTGGTAACGTGGCTCCGATTTCTGTGAAGAGTGTTGCAAGTGCGCCAGCTTCTGGTGGATGGTACAGACATGGCAGACTTTACAGGTCAAGTTATGTGAGGGTTGCAAAGAATATCCTTTCATTCATAGATAGTCGTGGCCGCGCACCAAATTACGCCATCACTGGCCTTGGAAGAATACCCTTCCAGCGCCTCGTTTACATGTACAGTAAAATCATAAAATTCTACGGAACCAATAAGCGACTGCCAAACTACGTCACAATCTAAACCTTTTTTAATATTTTTTTGGTTATATAGCTCCTCAGCAGAGTGTTCAGGAACATATCAGGTGAAATCCTGGGTCCGGGTTTTTTTGCTGATCTTCACAATTTTGATAGTTAGGGTCGCCGGGACCTACTTGAGATCAATAGGGTTCTATGATGATCACTTCGTTCACTCCGGGCTCATTATAAACGAGGCCAGCGAGTTAATTAACCAGGCTGCTGCAATGTTTCTCTCTGGTATCCATCGCTCGGGGGAGTCAAATATTTCCATTTCCTCCTGTACAGGGGCTATCATGGGACCCGCATAAACCTTAGGGTAATTCCAGCTACCTATGAAGACCGATGGGGGTGTTGCTCCCTCCAGTTCCTCTCCTATACTTATTGATTTCATTTTTGAGGTCCCTTGTGAGCCTCTGGAGGAAGGCGTACTTTGACCTTATCATCATATAAGAATTTCATCCAGGGGTTATATCTTTTTTATGAAGCAGTTCTTTGGTTTGTTTGGTAACCTTTTAGTTTTCTGAGCATGTGCTCATACGAGTTTTTTACCAGCTGCGCTTGATTACTCTCCGACATTGAATATTTGTATCAACATATGTAATACTATAATATATAATTTACTATAAAATGTAATACATATTAATTTTTATATAATAAAATAGCAATAAGAGACCAGTTATTAATAGGAGGTGAAAAATATTGAATTCTACGTTGAAGAGTAGTGTTTACATTTTGCTGATAATCAGTGTTATCCTAGTTTTAAACGGGTATTCCTATGCAGACAGTTATGTTGGTGGCAAACCATTAGATACGCTCCAGAATGGTACAGTAACAGGCGATGTAAACGTTGACTCATATTATGGTTTCACAGATCCAGAGGGTGTTGGCAACAATACAGGAGGAAACGCTAACATCACATACACTTTCAACTACACAATACCATCAAATGCTCAGATCAAAAATGCAACACTGTACGTCCTCGTATACTCAGGCCACATGCAAGAAGCCAGGCAAACATATGTAAACGTAACCTACAATGGCAACTCATTAGAAAACCAAACACTCTACACAACATACATCTACCCCCCAGAGGGAAACAATAACACTTGGCTTCTAGGCGAGGGACATGACAACGACCCCTACCTGATGATAAACAACCATACAATGCGCGTCACAAGCGACTACCTACTATGGTATGATGTAACAAACATGACAAAGAAGGACATGAACAACACAGCCAACGTATGCACTATCGGATCCTACGACGGCCGCATAAAACTCATAACACTAATCGTGGCCTACAACATCCCAGGAAGCACAACCGCGACAAGATATTGGATCAATTGGGGACATGACGTGAGTAGCTACAACGATGAAGATTACACAGGAGAAACCTACTTCAACGGTGCTGTGCCCAACCCTGCAAATGCGAGTGTGATGATAGTGCATGCAGCGAGCAGTGATGGAATTTACACATACAATGACCAGAACCTGCCAAATGGCACATACCAAAGACGTGGAAGCTACAGTGGATACGAAATATGGAATGTCACAAACATCTACAATAACGGAACCAACAAATTCACATACCACAAAAGCCCAGGAACAGGACTAGGGGGCTACTATAAGATAATACTTGCAGTCCAAAAAGTCACCTACACACCAAACATAGACCTAACACTACAGACAGTCACATTTAATGGTGGTGCAGCATTTGTATTGGAAAATAATACAATGAGGTGCCAGATTAAAAATAATGGTAGTGGCGCATCACCAGCGACCATACTGGCATTATATGCTAACGACGAACTAGTGGCAACCTCTATTATACCCCCCATTAATCCTAGTGGAACAGTATATGTGAATATAACGGATCCTACGATAAGATCTGCCACGACGGAAACACTCTACAGTAACAATAACCAAAATGTGACCTACAGGTTCGTGATAGACCCATACAATGAAGTGCCAGAAACCAATGAAGCAAACAACGAAAAGACGAGGACAGTTCCAGTTCTATATAATGGATACAAGGGTTAAAGATGGGCCTACAATGGCTCAGACATTAATACGGTAGAAACATACTATGGCCGTTATGGTCTAGCATATTATGCGCAACCAGATACAACATATAGGGCTGGAACCGAAGGCTGGTCAAACTACACTGTGATTTTTAATGGAACGCAACTTAGCATACCAGAAAATGCCACACCAGTCAAAGTTTACCTCTACGTCCCATACAACTGGGATAACAAGGGCACAAACCCTGCTGATGGGGCCGCAACAACATACCTTACAATACACTTCAATAATGCTACATTCCAACCAGGGAATTATACAAGATGGTACTGGGATCAATCAAATTTTGGAGGCTACCCGCACTATAAATATGGATTACTAGTCTATGATGTGACAGAATACTACCTAAAAAACCAAGATAATGCAGTCTTTGTAAACTTAACAGTACCGGCATCTCAACAAACACATACACTTAGCATGTTCCCATTCACACTCCTAGTGATCTACAACGACACATCAAGACCACCCACTGGTATATACATAAACGAAGAATATGACATTCTACTCCTTGACCCAAACTTTAGCGTGCAACCTGAAGAATGCATTGCATATGTCAACTTCCCCGGAATACCTGACGTGGAGAAAGTTTCAAATGCAACCTATATGACATGGGTAACACATGCCGGACCAAATGAAGGAAACGTGTACTTCAACAATGAGACTTTAGGATTGAACGTGTGGCAAGGAAACAGCAAAACATCATACCCCGAGATATTCAATGTCACAGGCAAATTAAACAGCACAGAAAACAGGGCAAGGATACAAGGCACGAGCAGTGGTGGGATGGGCGCAATCCTACAAATATTAATGGTTGAATATGTTGAGTCACTGGCAGCTAACTTCACAGCAAGTCCCACAATGGGTGTTGCCCCATTAACAGTTCAGTTCACCGACCTTTCAACTGAAGCTACAGAATGGTACTGGGACTTCAACAACGACACTATAATAGATAGCAGAGAACAGAACCCAACCTACACCTACACACAACCGGGAACCTACACAGTAACACTTACCGTTAAAGGACCAGGAGGAGAAAACACACTAACAAAAGAAAACTGCATAACAGTGGCGAAGGTCATGAACCTTGACACAAACAGAACGTTTGATAGAATCCAGGATGCTATAAACGATAATAGTACAGTAGCTGGACATACAATACTCGTAGGTGAAGGCAACTACACAGAAAACATAGTCTTAAATAAGCCTTTAACATTAAAGGCCAATGGTCTTGTGAATATCATAGCATCTACGTCAACTGGAACCGTTATTGATGTGAAAGCAAATGATACAAGGATTGAGGGTTTCACAATCCAAGGCGCTAATGGTACAAATGGTAAAGGCATCAACATTGATACACAGTACAGATGCACACTTATCAACAACACAGTCATCAACAACTACTATGGAATCTACATTAAAGATTCTGAAGGCTGCCAACTCCACAATAACAGACTACAAGATAACCTGTTAAACTTTGGAGTTTTTGACACAGTATCAACAGATGGTTCAAAATTCAATCAGGAGATAGACACGAGCAACACTATAAATGGGAACCCTGTATATTACTTGAAGAACGTCCAAAACAGGACAATCAATGAAACAGTAGGATTCCTCGCCATAATCAATGGAACAAATGTCACAATAAAGGATATCACAGTATCCAATAACAGTCAAGGAATACTAATAGTCACTTCAAGCGATTGCACAATCCAAAACACAACAATCCTCAATAATAGACATGGAATATACCTCTGGAACTCCACTGGCATCACAATAAAAACCAGTACCATAACAAACACACAAGCAAATGCTATAATCGCATACAAACAAAACAACAATCTCATAATAGAAAATAACACCATAATGAACTCTAGCAACGCCATATACCTTTACAATGGTGTAACGAGCACGATACAATACAATAACGTTCAAGGCAGCACCTATGGTATATACGTATCTGGAGACGGAAACAATACAATAGCATACAATAACATCACCTCTGGTGGATTACTCGTATATGGTGCAAACAACATCGTAACAGATAATATAGTAAACCCAGGCACAGTCAGATCAGTTATATACATATCTGGCAACAATAACTTCATAGCCAACAACACAGTCTACGTGGCGGATAAAAGTGGAATCCGCGTTGAAGGCGGAGGAAACAATACAATAATAGCCAACACAGCAATAGGGACAAACAAACAAGGATACGGCATCGTGCCACTAAATGGCGACACAGTACAAGACAACATAGTAACAAACTGCAACTATGGAATATGGCCATTCAACGCCCAAAGATGCACGATAACAGGAAACAATGTCACGGGATGCAACTATGGACTCTATGTGACTGGTGGAAGTAACCATACCATCATAGGCAACATCATCAAAGAAAACTCAAAGGGTATTAGACTGACAGGCACCGGAACAGGGGCCAGTACAGGAAACATGATATACGATAATTACTTCATAAACAATACAAACCAGACAGAGGGAAATCCAAGCAACAACAATTGGAACACCACTGGCGGAGGTAATTATTGGTCGGATTACACAGGAGACGACCTTGACGGAGATGGAATTGGGGATACACCATACCAGGGAGACCAAAAACCACTCATAGCAGATCTACTAATTGAAAACATCACAGCAACAAGTAATAGTATACAGGTAAGGGTTAAGAACAATGGTAAAGCAGACATCACAAAAATAGACCCGGATGCAACATTCCCGGTGAATATAACATGTGACAGTCAAGAATTTATCCATGAAATCCCAGCCTTACAACCAGGAGAATCAAGGACGATCACACAAAACCTGAACCTGACACTTGGAGATTATATAATCATCGCAAACATAACATACACGGATATGCACTATCTCAGAAATACGAATATAAGGGATGCTAACATCAACAACAACGTAGCAAACACTACTGTATCCTTACAGAGAGATCTTAAAGTCACTAACATCACATATAATCCAAATAATGCGGCTGGACACCGTGAACTATTCGCAAATGAACCCAACACGATCCAAGTAACAATATATAATGAAGGAAACCTTGACGCCGGCCAATTCAAAGTGAAACTCATAGTAGGCGAATATAATAATACAAAGATACTACAAGGATTAGCTGCAGGTGCAACCGCCAATGTAACATTTAATGATTTCACACCACTAACAGGACCCATAACCATTAACGTCATAGTGGACAGTGATGATGAAGTTGAAGAAACCAACGAAACCAACAACATTTACAATACAACTGCTACCATCTACTACAACGGCTACAAGGGCAAGCAGTACACGAATGGAAGCGACATAAACACTGTACTAGCATTAGAAGGACGCCTAAAACTATTATATTCACCAGGCAATTCAACATACCGTGGATCAGGATCAGGAAACTGGCAAAACCCCTACATCGTCATATGGACCCCAGCAGACCTACCAATACCAGAAGGAGCCACAATAAAAGAGGCTAGATTATACCAACCATACACATGGAACACTGTAGGGGGAATCCCAGACTTCATCGCAACATTCAACAACGTAACCATAAATCCACTGGCACACTACAACGACACCAAAGGTTACGGATCAAGCAATTACCCAAGCGGACTACTAGTATATAATGTAACAAGCCTATTCAGGCCGAGTGAAAACAACACACTAACCCTAACAGCTGGAACTAACACAACAACAGCACTTTACGGTTCATACATTCTCATAATCTATGAACACGAAAACGAAACTATCAAGAAAATCTGGATAAACGAAGAAACAGACATGCTCTACAGCAGAACAGACTACGGAGTAAACGATACCGAGGCAACAGCCCACGCAATCTTCAACGACATAAACACAAACATGCTAAAAGAAGCCAAGACAATAGTCATAACAGCCTCTGCAAACGAAGCCAACAAAAGCAAATTCTACTTCAACAACCAAGAATACACAGGATTCTGGCAAGACTACCTAACAGGACCGCAAATAGGATTCAGCACCTACCAAATAAAAGAAACCCTACAAAACGGGACAAACACCGCAAAAATACAAAGCTACAACAACGGAAGCCATGGAGACAACATGGTAGCCCTCCAAGCAATCCTAATACTAGAATACGAACCACCAATGGCCAACTTCACAGCCAATGCAACTGAAGGAATCGCACCACTAACAGTCCAGTTCACCGACCTTTCAACTGAAGCTACAGAATGGTACTGGGACTTCAACAACGACACTATAATAGATAGCACAGAACAAAACCCAACCTACACCTACACACAACCAGGAACCTACACAGTAACACTCATAATAAAAGGACCCGGAGGAGAAAACACACTAACAAAAGAAAACTACATAACAGTCTACCAAGGCCCACAATTCACACTCGAAAACCTTACGGTGATTCCAACGAGTGGTGTGGCGCCATTGAATATTACGGTGTCTGCTAATTTGACGAACAGTGGTGATGTGGCAGGGAATTACACAGCGCAACTTAAGGTGAATGGTCAGACGGTAGCTACAAAGACTATAGCGGTCCCTGCTGGGCAGACTGTGAGTGTGGAGTTTAGTAGGGTGTTGACTGCTGGAGTTTACAATGTGACAATAGATGATCTGGCCCCAGTGGCTGTGACAGTGTTAAAACCTGCTAATATAACAGTAGGAAACCTTACGGTGACTCCAAAGAGTGGTGTGGCACCACTGAACATTACGGTGACAGCTAACTTGAGAAACACTGGTGACTTGGCCGGAAATTACACAGCACAATTTAAGGTGAATGGTCAGACGGTAGCTACAAAGACTATAGCGGTCCCTGCTGGTGGTGTGGGAGTTGTGAGCTTCAATTATACTCTGACTTCAGCGGGTAATTATCCTGTGGCAATAAATAATTTGACAGCGTTTGTGAGTGTTAGGAGTCCGGGTATTAGCGTTGGACAGATCATTGATGCTGCTTCTTGGGTTAGAGCTTATTATGAGCGTTATGGTAGATTGCCAAGTAAGGTGGCGATTAATGGGCAGCAGCAAAGTATGGCACAGTTCCTTTACTTGCTTTGCAAGGCAACAGTCAATATAAATGCTGGTAACCTAGCTCTGATTTCTGTGAAGAGTGTTGCAAGTCCGACAGCTTCTAGTGGATGGTACAGACATGGCAGAATTTACAGGTCAAGTTATGTGAAGGTTGCAAAGAATATCCTTTCATTCATAGATAGTCGTGGCCGCGCACCAAATTACGCCATCACTGGCCTTGGAAGAATACCATTCCAACGTCTGGTTTACATGTACAGCAAAATCATAAAATTCTACGGAACCAATAAGCGACTGCCAAACTACGTCACAATATAAGCCCCCCTTTTTATTTTTTTGTTAGAAAGGCTCCCATGGTATTACTTGTTTTTCTTCTACACAATGTATAGTAACACACTACGACTTTTTATGATACTATTTTTATACTCCTCATAATTAGTAATACTTTTTTGGTAAAATATATAAACAATGAATTTACAATAAAGTGATAGAAATGATCAAAGAAGGTTGGTTCTGATGGAGAAATTTCATAAGCTGTTGGGTGTAATCATTCTAACAGTTGTAATATTTTCATTAACTTCGTCAGCTTATGCTGATCCATGGTGTGGAGGTTTAAAACTTGAAACAGTCAAAAATGGGACTGTAAGTGGCGGGCTTTATGTTGATACCTATTTTGGCACCAACGGATCGGCAGATTATAGTATGAATAAACCCGGTAATTCCACGGTAGTATATACTTTTAGGGATTTGCCTGCTAATGCAAGTGTTTCATGGGCACAACTTCATGTACTTGTATACCAAGGACATATGCAAGTGGATTATCCGCTTAACGTGAATATCACATATAATGGGCATCTTCTAGAGAGCACACACCTATCTTCCCAATATGTTTATCCTGAGAATAATGAGGAAGCTTCTCAGTATACTCAAATAAATGATCATATTGTGCGGGTTACAAGTGACTATCTCCTATGGTATGATGTAACCAATATTACGGGAGTTAGAAACTGGGCTAATGTGACCACATTTAATTGTACTACAGATGGTCGCATAAAGGTTATAACACTTGTAGTAGCCTATGACATCCCTGGAAGCACTGATACTGTCGCCTACTGGGTCAATATGGGCCATGATGTGGACAACTATTACTACACGGATAATACTGGAGAAAATTATATTGGGAGAACCATTTTTGGATCGAATATCATAGGTGATATTAAAAATGTCACAGCGACTGTAATTCATGCGAGCAGTGTTGATGGCACATATACCTTTAATGGGAGGAGGCTTTCCGGTAATCAGTTAACTGGAGATTACAGCGGATTAAATAAATGGAATGTCACTGCTCAATTCAATCCTACTGGAGAGAACCTTTTAACATATGATGGTGCATTAACGGGTGGTTATGGTGGAAAAGGCTTTTATAAGATTATACTTGCCTTACTTGAGGCAAGGTATTAGGCACCGGTCAGTAGAGAACCAGAGCTATGGACACAATCCAAGCTCGATGGAACATTCTATAAAGGATTGACATATAATGTCACCGCGCTGGTTGGAAATGCAGGTAATCAAGATACTAGTGGGGTTAGGGTTGATTTTGTTGATAATGGTGTGAGGGTTGGTAGTTATACCATCCCATTACTTAGGAGTGGTGAGACAACTACGGTAGTGTTTAATTGGACTCCAATGACTGTGGGCTCCCACACACTACAACTCATAATAGACCCAGAAAACCACATCCAGGAGACCAATGAGACAAACAATAGGATAATATTGAATGTGACAGTTAATCAGGCTCTTCCCGATCTTATATGCAAAAGTACGGAATTAGTTGCTGATCTTATAGTTAATGAGACATACACATTCACTGCGAGGATATCGAATATTGGTCCGGCCAATGCTAGTGGGGTTAGGGTTGATTTTGTTGATAATGGTGTGAGGGTTGGTAGTTATACCATCCCATTACTTAGGAGTGGTGAGACAACTACGGTAGTGTTTAATTGGACTCCAATGACTGTGGGCTCCCACACACTACAACTCATAATAGACCCAGAAAACCACATCCAGGAAATCAATAAAACAAATAATAAATTTAACAGATTCTGCACCGTTAAGAAAAGTGGTAACGTTCTAGTATTTATTATAAGTGATGAAGGACAAACGATAGTTATTAACGAGGCAGTTCATGATGCAAACGTTCTTGGATACGCCCCTGTAAGGGAAAAGGTCCAGATACAGATCAGAAGCTGTGAACAGTTAACCAAGATGTCAGATAACGAACTCCTGCAAGTCCTATCAGCCTGTGACATATTTCTTGGAGAATACTTAAGTGACAGCGCATCTCAACGCCTACAAAAACTGCTCTCAACAAACCCAGGAATAACTAACAAAACAGGTGGCATATTCCTCATACTAGAACCTGCAATAGTCTATAATCCAGCATATACAAGTCTCATGAGATACTCAAACATCAAAGGAGAATACATCCTCTCCAACATACAAGATGAGCTCCTAATAGACTACTATCAAAATACCAAAAAAGGCGCCAATTTCGAACACGTGTTAAATTACATCTCATCATCTAATATTACTGGCATATTCTCACTAGAGTACAACATGGCGGTACTCTACAAAGACATCAATAATAATAATGCGTTTGTAAACCAGATCGTCTGGGCCCTCAATCTTATTGGGGTTCCAAACACTGGATACTGGAAACCTCCAATATGGGCAACCAGCGGCGAAAAACCATATGGGATTTACCGTCACGGATGGTATAACCTTACAGAATACATCAATAAATACTTCAGGGCGAACGCCACGGGTTGTATAGGGCTCCTTGAAAGTAAAATGTACGTGGACAATCAAAAACTACAACCATACTATGCTATTATCGATGCATTAGAGGCTAGAGGATTTAATGTTATACCAGTAGTGGCATATGGGGCCACGCCCGAACAATTAAAGGTTATGGTGGAATCATTCACTGATGCACCCGACGTTGAAAGCTTCTTCGCAAACCCATCCAAGTATAAGGTTTATGTTGATGCTATAGTGAGCATGCCAGCCTATGGTTTGGGCGGTGATCTTTTCACGAATGTTACAAAATTCTTTGAACTCATAAATGTACCAGTATTTAAGGCTTTACATTCTGATTATCTTCTTGCGGAGCAGTGGGATCTCAGCACCCTAGGATTAAGGCAACTTACAGGTGACAGATGGTGGCACATAGCCGTTTCAGAATCCCAGGGGATTATAGATTCGACAATTGTGGCCACGAACTCTGAACCGATCACAGACCCTGATACTGGATTATCTTATAGTCTCTACGAGATAATACCTGCGAATATTGAGCATCTTGCCGATGAGATAAAAGGTTGGGTTAAACTGAAAAGATTGTCGAACAATGAGAAAAAAGTGGCGTTAATCTACTATAATTATCCGCCAGGAAAGGATAATATCGGTTCAAGCTACCTTGACGTTATAACAAGCATCTATAATCTCCTTAACATCCTCAAAGATAATGGGTACACTGTAGAGAACATACCAGCCAATACAACAATACTCCATGATATGATAATCCAGAAGGGTATTAATGTCGCCCCATGGGCTCCTGGAGAACTTGAAAAACTTGCTAAAAATGCAATACTCTATCCAGTGGACAAGTACATGGAATGGTTCTCTAAGCTTGACGAGATCACAAAGATCCAAGTTATAGAGGGGCCTGTTGGATATATTGGAGAATTATGCAAAAGGGCGGTAGGATTGAATTATACAACTGGTATGGGAGATCGTATAGACTCCTGGTACGATGGTATAATATCCTTATTGCCGGAAAACAAGACAAATGTGGCCATATCAGTATTGGATAAGATAGTTGCGGCTCTCAAGAATTATATTTTAACTGGGGATCAAAGATACTATAATGAATTCTTGGGATATAAGAGGCAGTTCTTTGCCCTTAATATTAGTGGTTTATCTGGTTGGGGCCAGCCCCCCGGGGATATAATGACTGTGGAAAAGAATGGTACAAAATATTTTGTAATCCCAGGGATGTGGTTTGGTAACATCTTCATTTGTCCAGAGCCTCAGCGTGGATGGGAAGGAGATATTAACAAGCTTTATCATAGCATGGTGGTGGCTCCGCCACATCAGTATCTTGCAGTTTATGCTTACTTGCAGGAGAACACTGATGCGATGGTCCATCTTGGAAGACACGCTACTTATGAGTGGCTCCCTGGTAAAGAGGTTCTATTGGCATCCTCTGACTTCCCCAAGGTCGTGACTGGTGCCACTCCACAGATCTATTATTATATAGTGGATGGACTCGCAGAGGGCATCCAGGCCAAGAGGAGGGGATCAGCAGTTATCATAGACCATTTAACACCACCATTAACATTCACGGCATTATATGGTGGATACGCTTCTTTAGCAACTCTGGTGGGTCAATATGATGGTGCTGACAATTCAACAAAAACAGAGATAATCAGTAAGATAAGGAAGACAATACAGGATAATAATCTCACACAACTTATAGAAATGGCAATGGGAGTATCACTCAACAAACTATATGGGGATAAGCTAGTCCAGACAATAGAAGATTACCTGGGGCAGGTGCAGGATACATTGTATCCTCATGGTTTACATGCCATTGGTAAAAATTGGACAGAGGAGGAAGTGGCGATGCTAGTCTCTTCGATACTATCAGTGCCATTCCAAGTTTCTACCACTGAGGAGACAACATTACAGGATGAGGTGGCCCTCCTATTCTATAGAAAATCTTATGGGAACCTTACCAGTATACAAAAGGAGAAAGTGCAAGAAAATTGCATAGGGATCGTGAAGAGTGTCATCACTAATGGAGTGAATGCGACGCTTAACAATTTAACTAGCATGCCAACGGCTGGGCTGAAAAAGGCATTAGAGTTGGCTCGTGAATATGCGATGAAAGTATATGAGAGTATGGATGCTGAGGTAGAAGCTCTACTAGATGCTTTGAATTGTGGTTATATTCCACCGGGGGCTGGTAACGATCTGGTGAGCAACCCTGATGCGCTGCCAACGGGTAGGAATTTCTTCCAGGATCAAGCAGCGGAGATACCTACAAGAAGTTCATTTGAATATGGTAAGAGTTTAGCATTATTAACACTCCAAAACCTTAATGCTACTGTGGAGAAAATAGCTGTTGGTATATTCTGCACAGAAACGGCACGTGATGATGCAGCACTAGTATCAATGGTGCTGGCATTGCTTGGAATGGAACCTGACTGGTCTGATTCTCCAAGTGCTGGTGTGGGAGGTGCTAAACTTAAAGAAATGCCGAAATATGTAGAACTCAAGGATCTTGTGCGACCAGAGGGCTGGGAGAAAAAGAGGATTGACGTTGTGATTATAACAACGGGCTTATTCAGGGATCTTTACAGCAGGCAAGCCGGCCTACTTGACAAGGCGTTCAGAGTAGCCCTTGCAAGATCCTACTATACAATATTAGATGATACGAGGCTTAAACAAAAATATGGGGACAAGATAGAAAAGGCCCTAAATTATGTGGTAGGGCCTGTTGGATTCTATGGTATCGGTGACGAGTCATTAGATTACAATTATGTTGCTAAACATTGGGTTGAAGACTTTGAATATTACATGTCCCTTAATATGACCCCAGAGATTGCTGGGGAATATGCAATTTCAAAGATATTCGCCCCACCAGAGAATGATTATGGAGCTGGGATATCCAAGAGCATCCAGTTAAGCTGGACATGGGATGACAGAATGGAGCTTGCGGACTTCTACCTTAACAGGATGGGTAACATATACTCAAGCACCCAATGGGGATCATCAAATCCACTAGTCTTCAAAAGGGCGCTTAATGGTGTCAAGACAGTATTTACAAGTAGAAACACAAATCTCTATGGGGTCTTGGATAATGATGACTTCTTTGATTACTGGGGTGGACTTTCAGTTGCCATAGAAAGGGTGAATGGTGAAGCACCAACAATGTATGTTCTGAGTTATGGGAACAGAGGCTCCCCCCGGGCATTGACACTTGAAAGCTTTATGAGTCTGGAGGCAACAACTCGCTACTTCAACCCTGAATGGATCAGGGCCATGATGCAAAGCGACCCCACAGGTAGATACATCAGCAGGAAATTTATTTCTAACCTCATAGCATGGACAATTCTAAGAGACAGTTATACCCATGACGAGGTCTTTTCGAGCACATTTTATAGTAACCTCTGGCAGACAGCGTATAATGTATATCTCCAAGACAGCCTTCAAACAGGGGTTACAGATTGGCTTTCCAGCGGTAACAGGGCTTATGCGATGATAAGTATAACAGGGACCATGTTGAACGTCATCTATATGGGTTACTGGAAAACTGATGAGACCATCACCAGGAACATTGCTAACAGATGGGCTAAAATGATTGCTGAGCATGGAGTGGCATGCTGTGACTGCAGTTGTGGTAATCTTGCTATGATAGAATGGGCTATGCAGTATGTGAATCCTGATCTCATTGAAAAGGTTAAGGCGAAGATATACGCTGCCACGAAAAATGCAAACTTCGCACCTGCCGAAGATCATGGGGAGGGCGGTGAATCAGGTTCAACACCACGTACACAAGAGGGAACTGGGACCGGTAGTGCCGGTTCAAGCGCAAGAGATTCATCAGTTAGATCTGCAGGAACAACAGCATCCCTAGATGAGGTCGGGTTACAGAGGGGTACAGGAGAACCTGGCAAAGCAGGTGAAGGTAAATCTTATGAGATCACTAGAAGAGGTTCACAGGGATTTTCAAGTACAGGAATTTCATTTTATGCTATTATGGGGGTCTTGATTCTCGTGGTCCTTATGGCAATTGGTTACTTTAGGGCATCTAGAAAAGAGTATTAACCACATTTCTTTTTTTGGAAAATTGAATATTTGGTAGGTCTTTTTTCACTGAGTTGGGGTTTCTTTTCATCAAGTGATAATCCATCGTTTTTCTCTGATATCTGAAGCATATGGATTGTGTGTCACGCAATCTACACATTCTCTCTTTGATAGAACTAAGTGAACGTCATGTGGAGATTGGAACAAAGTGGTATCATTAGCTAAGATCAGATACTGATCAACGAAGAAAAGCTGACGTGGAGACAATATCTATGATCTAGAGAGCGGAGACAGTATATGAAATTGGAAAAATTCACATTTGTTCTGTACTTTTGATCCTCCAGCCTCAGCTTATCATTTAATTCGCTGGTGTTATCCCATGATGGATTATTTATTAGAGAAACTAAATCAATATAAATGGAGGTGATTATTCAATGTACTCAAGGAGGATGCAGAGGCATGTTCAGAGAATAGGGTACAATGTAAACAGATTCAGGGGTAGCCTTATACTTCTCAGGGGTGGGAGGGATCCACAGGAACTCAGGGATGAGTTCATGGATATAGAACGCTCCCTCACCAGGGTGTTCAGGGACATATCAAGTGAAATCCCGGATCCTGGGCTTGCTGATCTTCACAATTTGATATTTAAGGCCGTTGGGACCTACCTTGAGGCCATAAGGGAGTTCCTGAGATTCTATGATGATGGAGATGATGATCACTTCGTTCACTCTGGGCTCATGATAAACGAGGCCAACGAGTTAATGAACCAGGCTGCTGCAATGTTTAACGGCCTCTGATCAGCCCTCACCACTGATGAAGTGGATGTAGACGAACTCCACAAGGCGCCCGTAGATCCATGGGACCAGTATGAACATTGCAATACCGGCGATCCCTGTAAGGAGACCGAGGATCCATTCAGGATAAAAATTGGGTCTCCATGTTCCGATGATGTATGTGAGGGTGTTGATGAACTCTGTTGCAACTGCCATTATGAGTCCAGCCACCCAGTACCTTCCAAAGTCCTCAGCCATTCCAGCACCTTCCTGCATTTCACCCTATCTGATCCCTCGGGATGAACTTCAGTGCCGCTGAGTTCATGCAGTACCTCTTCCCTGTGGGCCTGGGACCATCATCGAATACATGGCCAAGGTGGGCGTCGCACCTTGCACAGAGGACCTCACAGCGTACCATCCCGAGGCTGCGATCCTCCCTCAGTTTAATGTTGTGTTCTGATACCACATCATAGAAGCTCGGCCATCCTGTCCCTGAATCGAATTTGGTTTCTGAGTCAAAGAGGTCTGTACCACAGCATATGCAGCGGTATATGCCGTCATCGTGGAGGTCATGATATTTACCTGTGAATGGTGGCTCTGTGCCGGCTTTCCTTGCAACACGGAAGGCTTCGGGGTCAAGTATCTCCCGCCACTCATCATCTGAGAGTTCAATCCTCTCAACCATTTCAACACGGTTTTTTGCAACAGAGAATATCGGGATCCTGTCTTTCATACGTCAAATTATGTGACTCATAACTTATTTAGTTAATGAGGGATTCACTTTCATAATCTCCATCTCTTGAAGGGGAACTGCTGGTGTTTTTTCAAGCATCTTAAGAAAAAAAGGGTTTTGTTTTTTTCTGTGGTCTGATATTCAGAAAAAAAGATTTCGTGGCTTTTCAGGCAAATTCAATGGTGCTTGGCGGCTTATCACTTACAGAAAGAGCCACATGGGTTACCTCAGGTATCTCGGCGGTTATGCGCTTTGATATCCTCTTTATGAGATCCCATGGAAGTTCAGGGACACTTGCTGTCATTGCGTCAAGAGATTCAACCATCCTTATAACCACGAGGTATCCGAAGTCCCTCACGTCCCCCTTGACCCCGGTGACCATGGTGTCAGTAAGTACAGCGAAGTACTGCCAGAGACTCTCGTGGAGGCCGCTTTCAACGACCTCCTCCTCGACGATGGCGTTGGCCCTTCGGCATATCTCAATCTTCTCCCGGGTTATCTCCCCGACTATCCTCACTGCAAGTCCTGGACCCGGGAAGGGTTGCCTCTGGATCATCTCACGTGGAAGACCCAGTTCAAGGCCAATTTCACGTACCTCATCCTTGTAGAGCTCCCTTATTGGTTCAACTATCTCGAGTACAAGTCCGTGTGGGAGTGCGACGTTGTGGTGGGACTTTATCTGACCCTCACTTTCAATCCAGTCAGGGGCTATTGTGCCCTGCACCAGGTACCTGGCACCTATCTCCTCGGCTACCCTTTCAAAGACCTCAATGAACACCCTTCCGATTATCTTACGCTTCTCCTCAGGGTCTGTGACACCCTCAAGTTCCTTCAGGAACTCCTCTGAGGCGTCAATGTAGCGGAAGTTCAGGCGTTCACTGAATGTTTTTCTCACGTACTCTGCTTCTCCCTCCCTGAGGAGTCCATGGTCAACAAATACCGCTGTGAGGTTATCTCCGATGGCCCTACCGGCAAGAACAGATGCCACGGAACTGTCAACTCCTCCTGATAGTGCTATTATGGCCTTTTCGTTACCAACGGTACTTCTTATCTCTTCAACTGCTTCTTCAATAAAATCAGATGGATTCAGCATAAGCATCACCGAATAAAAATGATTGATTTATTATCTTGCAGGACATCTATTTAATGTTAAGGATGGACGGTGTTCTGACCCGTGTTAGGGTGGGTACCTTCAGGTCCCAGTTCATGACCTGCAGACATCATAGAAGTTCTCGAAGACCCTGTGGCCCTCCCTCGTATGGTGGACCTCGGGGTGGAACTGTATACCATACACAGGTTTATCATGGTGTTTCATGGCCTCCACTTCACATATGCTTGATGTTGCGAGGACGTCAAACTCGTCAGGTAGCTTCTTAACCTCGTCCTTGTGGGAGGCCCATACACTCATCCTTGGCCCGAGTCCCCTGAATATGTCGTCCTCGTCGAGTATCTCAAGTTCGATCTGGGCGTAGCTCTCCGCCTCTGCCGTTGCAACTTCTCCACCGTAGGCCTTTGCTATCAGCTGGTGGCCCAGGCATATGCCGAGGATGGGTATTTCAAGCTTCTGTATGTACTCCACACAGTTACCGGACCTCTCAAGTGATGGTCCACCACCGAGTATGAGGCCCTCGGGGTCCCTTGAGATGATCTCATCAAGTGGTGTGGTGTTGGGTACAAGCTCGGAGGGTATCTGGAGGTACCTGAGTGTCCTGTGTATCCTGTGATTGTACTGCCCGTGATTGTTGATGATGAGTATCATAAACATTCTCCTCTTCTGATTCTGAAAAGCTATTTATATTTTACCGAATAATTAAATATTATGGAGGCAGTGGATATAATTTACATTCTGGTTGCACTCGTCCTTGCAGTTGTCGCTTTCTATGTTCTGGTATGGCTGCTACCCGTGTTAGTGGTCCTTATAATTGCATACATCATATACATCTTCCTGCGGGGAAGGAGTGTTTGATACTCAAGCTGATGCTATCCTGAATAATCATATCTGGAGAGTAGCAGATGCGCAACCTGATTTAAACTCATTTCATAAAAAGAATTAGTAGGTAAGTGACTTTCAGTAGCTCTGTATTTCACGGTAGGCGTAGGTTGCTGCGATGGCACCCTCTGCACATGCCGTTACCCACTGGTTCAGACCCCCTGTTATATCCCCTGCGGCATAAACGAGGGGCACGTTTGTCCTCTGGAATTTGTCTGTGATGATGTAGCCTCCTTTATCCACCTCAACACCGAGGTCAACTGCAAGCTGGTTGAGGGGCTCTTCGCCGATTGCTATGAATACACCGTCAACCTTGAGGGTCTCGTCCCTGCCGGTTACACGGTTGTGGATGATGACCTCCTCAACCCTCTCATCACCCCCTATCTCCTTAACCACAGAGTTCCAGATCACAGGGATCTCCATCTCACGAAGCTTGTCCTGGAGGTACTTATCAGCCCTCAGCTCATCCCTCCGATGGACTATACTCACATCACAGCCTATGTTCTTTAGGAAAACGGCCTCCTGGGCTGCGCTGTTACCACCTCCAACCATCAGGACCTTTCGACCCTTGTATAGGGGGCCATCGCAGGTTGCACAGTAGCAGACACCCCGCCCCAGAAGGTCGTTCTCACCTGGGACTCCAAGCTGCCTGTGTTTGCTGCCGGTTGCAAAGATGATTGCCGAGGCGGTGTAGGTGTCCCTTGATGTCTTGACCGTGAACACATCACCTTTCTCTATCTCCTTAACCTCCTCCATTTCCCTCAGCTCTGCAACAGCGGTGGCCTGTTTCTTCATCTTTGTAACGAGGCTCATTCCCGCGATCATCTCGAATCCCGGGTAGTTCTCCATCATGGGCACCTCGAGGCCCAGTCCACCGGCCGGGCCCTTATCCAGCATCAGGACGCTGCTTCCCTGCCTTCCACCATAGATACCGGCTGTGAGCCCTGCAGGGCCAGCCCCTATAACTATCATGTCATAATCAGTCATCATACCACCTTAATCATTATCTTGGTCACCGGTGGAGATAAAGATTTCACATTCAGTTAACCGGTTCATATTAAAAAGGAGGTGGAGCTTTAGGGTCTGCTGAGCACCCTCAATAATAAAAAAAGGGGGCTGGTTTTTTCAGAGCCTCTCCTGGATCTTCTCCCGGAGGATCCTGTTTACAACCTTACCATCTGCCCTTCCACGGAGCCTGCCCATGGCCTGCCCCATCAGAGGACCCATGGCACCCATACCCCTCTCAGAGATCATATCAAGGTTACCCTCAACGATCTCCTGGATTATGGACTCGATCTCATCCTCAGCGAGGAGCAGGAGGTTGAGCTTACGAGCAGCATCCTCCGCTGCAAGGCCCTCATCAGCCATGCAGGCCACTATGTCCCTGAGGGCATCCTTTGAGATCTTACCGACCTCAAGGAGTTTAATGGCGTCTCTCAGTTCATCAAGGCCCAGCCCGTCCACATCATGGCCCTCCCTCCTGAGCTCCCTCAGGGTGTAGGCCAGGAGTGATGCTATGACAGTGGTATCGACCCTGAATTCTGTAAGGGCCTCAAATTCATCAACAAGGTTACGCTTAACGAGCTGTGATGCCAGGTCCTCACTCAGACCGTAGTCCCTCATTATCCTCTCCTTCTTCTCTGAGGGGAGTTCAGGCAGGTTCCTCCTGATGCCCTCCAGGAGGTCATCCTCTATCCGGAATAAGGGTATGTCTGTTTCAAGGTACATCCTGCTTGAGGTTGGCAGGGGCCTGAGGTACTGTGTGTTACCGTCAGGCAGCGCCTTCCTTGTCTCCTCAGGCACACCCTGGATTGCCATCTCCGCACGCCTTATAACCTCCCTGAGGGCATTCTCGGCGGTGACCCTTTCATGGGCAACCATGACAACCGCATCACCCTGGGAGGCACCCACGGCATCCCTGAGGCCCCGAACCTCTTCCTCTGTTATACCGTAGGCAGGGAGTTCATCGGTGTGGAATATGCCACTCACACCCCGCTTTTTAGCATAATCAGCCATCTCGGTGCCGAGACGCCTTCCTGGCTGGATTTCAACCCCTATGAGACCATCAAAGCCCCTCAGTTTAACTGCGAGTACAGACTCCGCCGAGGAGATTATCCTGGATTCTGTATCTGCGAAGACCTCTGACACATCGAATATCTTATCCTCAACCACAGCACCCCTCTCCTGGAGGGTGTCCCTTATCTCAACCAGACTGAGCTGCCTCTTAACCTCCCTCTCAACTATCTCGGGTATGAGGTCAAGGTCCTGGACCCCCTTAACCTCCACCCGGGCACCATCACGTATGGATATGTTGAGGTCCTGCCTTATGGTTCCAAGGCCCCTCTTGACCCTGGTGCTCCTCAGGATCTGCCCTATCTGGTAGGCAACCTCCCTCAGCTGCTGTGGGTCGCTCATTGATGGGTCGGTGGTTATCTCAACGAGGGGTATGCCCAGGCGGTCCAGTCTGAAGACCACGCCGTCCCCTGTCTCCCTGATCCTCCTGGCGGCGTCCTCCTCAAGGCAGAGGTTCTCTATTTTAACTGTTCCCTGGGGGGTTTCGAGGTGTCCGTCGGTTGCAACAAGACCTGTCCTCTGGAATCCTCCGGTGTTACTTCCATCGATCACCTGCTTCCTCATGGTGTGGAACTCATCAACAACCCTCATATTGAGGAGGAGTGCGATTGTAACTGCGATTTCAAGTGCCTCAGGGTTCAGGGGGTGCGGCGGCTCCTCATCAGCCTCAACGAGGCATGTTTCCTCGTGGTAGTTCTCGTAGTGGAAGTGGAGCTTCCTCATGGCCTCCTCGAAGGCTGCTCTGTCGAATTTTCCGAGCTCGCTCTGGGTTGGCCTGAGGTTCCTCACAATATCATGGTCGGGTTCAGAGTCAGTGAGCTCTGTTCTGCAGGGACAGAAGAGTTTGCTCTCTGTATCAAGCTGCTGGTGTATTTCAAGGCCCATTTTGAGTCCTACTTTTTCCCAGTCCATTGTATCATCCCCTGAAGTATGCTATCGATGTCCTCTCATTGATCTCACCTGCAATGTTCTCCCTCATCATCTCACGGGCCATTTCAGGGTCATCTGTCTGTCCCAGGACCCAGCACATCTTCACGTAGGCAACCTCCGGGAGCATGTCATCGCAGGGTATGACACCTGCCTGCAGCAGTCTTCGCCCTGTACTGTAGACGTTCATGTTCACCCTTCCGTTCAGGCACTGGGACGTCATTGCCACAGGGACTCCCATATCATGGGCCTCCCCTATGACCGGTATCAGGGTGTCAGGGCAGTGACCGAGGCCTGTGCCCTCAATGACGATACCCCTGTAGCCCTCATCGAGGTGCCATTTTATGATATCAGGGGATATTCCAGGGTAGCTCTTTATGAAGGCGACCCTCTCCTCCACGCGGTCGCTGAGTTCCAGTTCATCTGAGCCCCTTTTTCTGTAGTTTTCCTCGAGGATTTTAATGCCATCGGGTGTCACCTCTGCAAGGGGAAGGGCGTTCATGCTTCTGAAGGTGTCCCTCCGGGATGTGTGCATCTTCCTCACCTTCACGCCCCGGTGGAGGTGGCAGCTGAGGTCGTCCATGGTCGCGTGCATGCAGACTGTGACCTCTGCGATTTCTGAGGTCGCTGCCCTGACAGAGCACTGTATGTTGAGGCTTGCATCTGAGGAGGGTCTGTCTGAGCTCCTCTGGGCGCCGGTGAATACCACAGGTACCGGGGTCCTGAGCATGAAACTGAGGGCGGCTGAGGTGTAGTGCATGGTGTCTGTTCCATGGGCTACCACCACCCCATCTGCACCATCCTTTATCTCACCGTAAACTGCCCTGGCTGTTTCGACCCAGTATTCTGGTTTCATGTTCTCGCTGAGTATGTTGAAAACTGCACGCCCCCTTATATTTGCAATGTCCAGGAGTTCGGGGTTTGCACGGAGAAGGTCATCTGCTGTGAATGCAGGGTGAACAGCCCCTGTGCGGTAATCTATTATGGATGCAACGGTACCACCTGTTGATATTATTGATACATCAGGTAATTCTGGATCTTCAGCGGCTTCAACTGGCGGGAGTTCTATCCTTGGCTCGGATCCCTTCTCAAGGAGCTCTATCCGCGCATCGCTGATTTCAACTCCGATATTGTAACCGTTTTCAAGTTTCAGGACTATGTGTCTGTCATCTGCATCGTCTGCACGGTCAAGGACCATGCCCTCATAGGTGACGTCTGGTTTCTCAACCAGCACCATGTCCCCCACATCTATGGAGGCTGATTCCAGGAATTTCCTTGCTCTTCCCTGGTAGGACATTATAATTCCCCCTCAATGTTTTCTCTTGCCCACTCTGCACCTGCCTCAAGGATCCTCAGGTTCATATCTATGATCTTTTCCTTACCTGCGAAGGTGAATTTTATGGCCTCCCTGAATGATTCCTCATCAAGGCCTGTGAGTCCGAGGGCCATCATAACCCCCAGCATGACCGTGTTGGCGGCCCTTGCTGTTCCATGTTTCCTTGCGATCTCAAGGGCGGGCACACCCATGGCCCTCACGGCACCACCACTGAAGCTGGCTGTTGTGGAGTCATAGAGTATGATTCCCCCATCGGCCACGTCATCTGCGAATTCATCGAGTGATGGCTGGTTGAGGGCCACCAGGACGTCGGGTGTGTCAACTGCAGGTGAACCCACCCTTTCACCGGATATAACAACGCCGCAGCTTGAGGTGCCCCCCCTCTGTTCGGGGCCATAGGCAGGGTACCAGGATGTGTGTCTGCCCTCGCTGCAGGCTGCCTGGGCGAGTGTCAGTCCCATGCTCAGGACGCCCTGACCACCGAAACCTGCAATCTTCACCCTCACCTCAGGGAATTCAGGGTCATCCACAGGGTCCGGGACGGAGTCCTCCCTGATCTGGAATATCCTGTCAAGACTCTCCCTAGAGAAGTCACTCTCTGACCTTATCAGCGGCTCTGTTTCGGCTGAACGGTCCCTGAAGTTCTTTACAGGGAATTCCTTCTCCATCTCCTCCTTGAGGAACCTTTCTGCACCTTCAGCGTCCTGTCTGAGATTTGTGGGGCAGGGAGACAGTACCTCAACGAATGCGTATCCTTTACCATCTCTCTGGATCTCCAGTGCCCTTTTAATGGCCCTTCTTGCCCTTCTTATCCGCTTGGGGTCTGCCAGTGACACCCGTTCTATGAATACAGGGGCCTGAAGGTTGTCCAGAAGTTCGCACATGTGGAGGGGGTAACCTGCGTACCTGGGATCCCTGCCGGTGGGGCAGGTGACAGTCACCTCACCTACAAGGGTTGTTGGTGCCATCTGGCCTCCGGTCATACCGTAGACGGTGTTGTTTACGAAGAACACCGCAAGTTTCTCCCCGCGGTTGGCTGCCTGTATGGTCTCGTTGAGGCCGATTGATGCAAGGTCCCCGTCGCCCTGGTAGAGTATGACAACCGCGTCGTCCTCTGCACGGGATATCCCTGTTCCAACGGCAGGGGCGCGGCCATGGGCCACCTGGACGTTTCCACAGTCAAAGTAGTAGTAGGCGAATACCGCGCAGCCCACCGGACTTATCATGACGGCCCTTTCCTGTATCCCGAGTTCATCCATGGCTTCCCCTATCAGCTTGTGCAGTATACCGTGCCCGCATCCTGCACAGTAGTGTGTTGCTGTGGGTGCGCTTCCACCCTTCCTCTCAAATACATCGTGGAGTGAATCCGGCTTTCTGATCACCTTCTTAGTCACTGGAATCCCCCGCAACTTCTCTGATCTTCTCAAGAACATCCCTGAGTTCTATAAGGTTTCCACCCATCCTGTTAACGAGTTCAACGTCCCTGCAGCCTGAGGCCATCCTTATATCCTCCCTCATCTGTCCGCTGCTCATCTCAACTGATATGAACCTGCAGCCACCATCTGCAAGTTCACGGATTCTGTCTGATGGGAACGGGAAGAGTGTTATGGGTCTGAGGAGGCCCACATTTATACCCTCTGCCCTCGCAGTTTCAACGGCGCTCCTGGCCACCCTGCTGCTTATACCATAGGCCACCATGACGATCTCTGCATCATCCACCAGATACTCCTCGTATCTCACCTCGTTCTCCTCTATCCTGGCATACTTCTCCTGGAGGTAGAAGTTGAACTCCTCAAGCTCATCAAAGTCAAGGAATATTGAGGTTACAAGGTTTTTCATTGTCTCCCTGTTACCGCAGACAGCCCATGAGGTGTCTGGTCTGTGCTCAACTGCCTCCTCCGGGAAGCGCAGTGGTTCAGCCATCTGACCGAGCACGGCATCTGTGAGGACAACCACAGGGTTCCTGTACTTATCTGCCAGTTCAAAGGCCTCCATTGTGAGGTCGCACATCTCCTGGACGCTGCTGGGTGCCAGTACCATGTTACGGTAGTTTCCGTGCCCTCCGCCCTTCACAATCTGGTTGTAGTCTCCCTGCTCCGGTCCAATATTTCCGAGACCCGGACCGGCCCTCATCACATCCACTATGACTGCAGGGAGCTCTGCACCGGCAAGGAAGGAGATCCCCTCCTGTTTCAGACTTATGCCGGGCCCTGATGATGCTGTCATTACCCTGTGCCCTGCTGCGGCTGCACCGTATACCATGTTTATGGCTGCCTCCTCTGATTCTGCCTGCACGAATTTCCTTCCCACCATTGGGAAGTACCTTGAAGCCTCATGGAGTATCTCACTTGCCGGTGTTATGGGGTAGCCGAAGTAGCAGTCGCAGCCAGCATACATTGCCCCTATTATCACCGCAGTGTTTCCCTTAACCATCTGTGTTGCCATCTTCACACCTCTCTATGTGGACCTCAATGGCGTTTATCTCGGGGCAGGTGTAGTAGCAGTTTCCGCATCCATTGCACCCCTCTCCCCGGTACTCAACGTAGTGATAGCCCCTCTCATTGATTTTGCTGCTCATCTGGAGGACCTTCCTGGGGCATGCGATTATGCAGCGTTCACATGCCTTGCACTCCACACTGTTTATTACAGGATAGGCCTTCTTCATGGGTTTTCACCGTCTCCTTCAAGGTCATGTTCACGGATCTCGACACGCCTTATCTTACCGCTTATGGTCTTGGGCAGCTCATCAACGAATTCAACTATCCTCGGGTACTTGTAGGGCGCGGTCACACGCTTAACATGGTCCTGGATCTCCTTTTTCAGCTCCTCTGAGGGTTCATAGCCCCTGGCAAGGACGATGGTGGCCTTCACAACCTGTCCCCTTATGGGGTCAGGGTATCCTGTTACTGCACACTCCAGGACCGATGGGTGGGATATGATGGCACTTTCAACCTCGAAGGGCCCTATACGGTAACCGGAACTCTTTATGATGTCATCTGTTCTCCCAACGAACCACATGTAGCCGTCTTCATCCATCCAGGCGGTGTCCCCTGTGTGGTAGTATCAGTCGTGCCATACCTCTGAGGTCTTCTCAGGGTTCCTGTAGTATCCGTTGAAGAGACCGAGGGGTTTGCCCTCAGCGGTTCTTATGACTATCTCACCCTCCTCACCGACGTCCACAGGGTCACCGTTCCTGTCCACCAGTTCAACAGGGTAGCCGGGGGATGGCTTGCCCATTGAACCAGGTTTTGGCTCCATCCACGGGAAGTTTGCTATGCACACAACGCATTCTGTCTGCCCGAATCCCTCCATTAGCTGGAGGCCGGTGTGTTCCCGGAACCTCTCAAATACCTCGGGGTTCAGGGGCTCCCCAGCTGTAACAGCATATTCGATTCCTGAGAGGTCATATCTTGACAGGTCCTCCTTTATGAGAAACCTGTATATCGTTGGAGGGGCGCAGAATGTGGTTATCTCGTATTTTTCAAGTTTCTCCAGCATCTTCTCAGGGTCAAAGCGGTCATAGTCATAGACGAAGACAGCGCTTCCAGCTATCCACTGACCGTAGATCTGACCCCACATGGCCTTTGCCCAGCCGGTGTCTGCAACCGTGTAGTGGAGGCCGTCCTCCCTGACGTTCTGCCAGTACTTCGCTGTTATTATATGGCCCAGGGGATAGGTGTGGTCGTGTTCTATCATCTTGGGCATTCCTGTTGTGCCCGATGAGAAGTAGACGATGAGGGTGTCATCCCCACCGGCACAGGCCTCTGGCCTTTCGAAGTCGGCTGGAAGTTTCATGATTTCTTTTCTGAGATTTATCCAGCCGTCCCTATCAGTGTCACCAACCAGGACCCTCCGGGTATCTGAGCCCAGTTCAGCGATGGCTCCCTCAAATACTTCAGGGACACCGTCCTCTGCTATGCAGACAACCATCTTTATGTCCGCCTCCCTTATACGGTAGACGATGTCCTTCTCCTTGAGCATGTGTGTGGCCGGGATTGCTATGGCCCCTATCCTGTGGAGCCCCAGGAGGGCGTACCAGAAGTCATACCTTGCCTTGAGGGTCAGCATGACTGTGTCACCCTTCTGTATACCCTCCTTGGTGAAGAAATTCGCGGCCCTGCTGGATAGGTCCCGGAGTTCACCGAAGGTTATCCTTTTCTCCTCGCCATGGTCGTTGCACCAGACCAGGGCCACCTTATCAGGTTCAATTTCAGCGTATCTGTCAACCACATCGTATGCGAAGTTGAAGTTTTCGGGGACATTTATTCTGAAGTTGTCACGGAAATCCTCGTATGAATCAAATTCAACACGGTTCACGAATTCGTTGATGAGAGCAGTCATAGGTACACCTCTACATTATTATTGCCAGGAACCTTGCCTTTTTGCCGTCCAGGGCCTCCATGGCGTGTTCATAGGATGAGTCAAAGAATATGGAGTCCCCTTCGTTGAGTATTATCTCATTGTCGTGTATGTAGAACTTTATGCGCCCCTCAAGGACGTAGTTGAATTCCTGGCCAGGGTGGCTGTTGGTTTTTGGTTTCTCCTCCCGGGGTTCGACTGTGACTATGAAGGGTTCAGCCTTCTTGTGTATGAACTTCTCTGCAAGGTTCTCATAGCGGTACTGTTTTCTTCTTTCAACCTCCACACCCTTGCCCTTCCTGGTTACGGTGAAGATGTGCATACGGGTCTCCTCTCCTGTGAGGAGCAGTCCCATGTCCACACCCAGCCTGTGGGCTATCTCGAAGAGTATGCTTGCAGGGATATCATCCTCTCCTGTCTCATAGCGGCGGTACGTTTCAACGTCGATTTTCAGGTAATCGGCCATCTCTTCTTCCGTGATTTCTGAGAGTTCCCTGAGTTCCCTTACACGGGAACCTATCTCCTTGCTTTTCTCTTTCATGATTACACCTCATCAGCGTCAGGAAAAATTAATAATGATTATTAATGATAAATGTCTCTTCCCTTAATAAAGTTTCTCATCTTAAATGTTTAAGTTCCACATAATTAAATATGTATCTAGGGAGGGTCTTTCCAATGGAGTTAAAGAAGGTTAAGATAGAGTCCTGGGAGGATATCAACCTCATACTGGGACAGAGCCACTTCATAAAGACGGTCGAGGACATCTATGAGGCAATTGTGAACACGGTTCCCCAGGCGAAATTTGGGATCGCATTTGCTGAGGCATCAGGGGACTGCCTGGTGAGGCGCGCGGGAAATGATGAGGAGCTCGAGGAACTGGCTGCAGAGACCATGCTTGAGATTGCAGCAGGACACTCCTTCATAGTGTTCCTGAAGGATGCATTCCCGATAAACGTCCTACAGCGCATAAAGGACGTCCCGGAGGTTGTCAATATCTACTGTGCAACAGCGAATCCAGTTGAGGTTATCATAGCAGAGACGGATCAGGGAAGGGGTATTCTGGGCGTCATTGATGGTAACAGTCCCGGGGAGATAGAGGGTGATGAGGATATAGCTGCAAGGAAGAAATTCCTCCGTGTTATAGGTTACAAGTTTTAGTGGAATATTCACATTTTTTTGAAGCTGGAGGGTTCGTCCTTCAGTCTCTCTTTTCAGTTGACATCACTGGCTGGGCCCTGAAGGTTCTATGTTCAGGGGGGGGGGCACCGTGGACATATGTCATGTTCATTATTCTTCAGCTGTTCTTCATCCCTGAGATACGCTGGGGCACCGTGGACATGTGTCCTATGTTCATTGTTCTTCAGCTGTTTTTTTATCCCTGAGATACGCTGGGGTCCGGTGGACATATGTCCTATTTTCATGGGGTATTGGGTCTTCATGCCCATGACTGTCCTCCAGACACCGCAGAGTTATGTTTTATGTTCACTGAACACCACATATATTAAACAGAACAGCCAATATTATTATGGTGGTTGTATAATGTCCGACAAAGTTGTTTTTGTTAAGGAGAGCGGGAACAGGAACAGAGGGGAGAATGTTTTTGAAATAAATCAGACCCGGGTGAGGATGAAGGAGAAACAGAAGGGCACACTGTCAATAACATTTGAAAGTCCGGATAAGGGGGACATAGACGCTGCCATGGCCTTCTTTGAGTCAATGACGGATATGGAACCACTCACAATGGACATTGCAGATACTGGTGAGATAAGGGCCTACTTCAAGGGCACAGCACCCTTCAGTCAGATGGAAGAGGAAGGTATGACGGTCTACACCTACGGTGTGACCATCCAGGAACTGCAGGAATAATCCCTCATTTTTATTTTTTTGGGTGAGGGTCTCTAAATTCAGGAACCTACTGATCCTTGGGGTATGTCCACTCCTCAAATATCTTGTATATCTTCTGTGGGTCACTGAAGACCTCTGTCCTATCCATCTTTGATATCTTCTTCACGTGCTCAACATCCTCCTTTGTTATCCGCAGTTCCAGTTTTTTACCGTTGGGGAGTGTTGTTACTACCTTCCCCTCACTGTAGTCAGATGGCATGATGTAGACAGGTACTGAGGCCTTCTGTGCCATTATAACGGCGTTGGTCACGAGTGTATCCCCTATCCTCAGGGATATCTTGGCGGTGCTGTTGGATGTGCACGGCGCAACAAGTATGAAGTCATACTTTCCCAGCTGGACCTGACCTGCAAGGAATGGCGAATTTGCGTTTATTTCAACCCATTTCCTGTCAAAGCTTGTCTCCAGGTCCCTGTAGAGTCCATAGTACTTCACAACCTGGTCCCCTGCCTTCGATATGAAGACGTCTATTTTAACACGGTCCCCGTATATCTTCTTAACATCCTTCATTATGGCGTAGGTTTCCGTCAGTTTCTCCCCGGCCCCGGTTATGCACCAGGCCACGCTGAGTTTTTCTGTCATGTACAGTACTATGTTGGAAGTTATTAATCAAAATTTGGGTGTTGGTGTGATCAGCTACTGCATGAGGCCTGTTATTACAGGTGATGGGGCTTCAGAAGAAAGAGGTATCTGCCCCCTCAACAGAGGTCCAGGGCAGGTATTCAATACCCGTCGTCCACAATAACGCCATCCAGTATCCTGATGGTCCTTGAGGCCATGGCAGCCACGTCTGGTTCATGGGTCACAACAACCAGGGTCACCCCCTCGTCCTCCTGGAGCTCCCTCAGCTTTCTGAGGACTCTCTGGCTGGTCCTTGAATCAAGGGACCCTGTTGGCTCATCTGCAAGTATTATGGATGGATCATTGGCGAGGGCACGTGCAATGGCAACCCTCTGGCGTTCACCACCAGATAGTTCCGTGGGCTTCCTGTGGGCCTTATCAGCGAGATCAACATATTCAAGGAGCTCCATGGCACGTTCCTCCATGTTCTCATGTTTAACCGCAAACATGGGTATCTCCACGTTCTCAAGGGCCGTAAGGTTGGGTATGAGGTTGTGCAGCTGGAACACGAAACCTATCTCCTCGGCCCTCAGCCGGCTAAGATCCCTTTCCCTTGAGAGGTCCCTGCCGGCTACACAGATCGTGCCGGAGTCAGGAACGTCAAGGGCGCCTATCATGTTAAGGAGGGTTGATTTACCGGAACCTGATGGTCCCATTATTGATATGAACTCTCCACCATCGACCTCAAGGTTGACCCCGTTAAGGGCCCTTATCCTCCCGCTATCAAAACTCTTTCTGAGGTCCCTGACTTCTATGGCCTTCATGCTATCACCTACTCGTACCTGAGGGCCTCGGTGGGGGCAAGCCTTGAGGCCCGGTAGGCAGGGTAGAGCCCTCCTAGTATACCCACTGTGAATGCCACCGCAAAGGCCCTCATGAAGATTTCAGGACTGTAGACTGGCTCTATGAATCCCTTCATCCCGAGGGCGAGGAGGACCTGTATCGCTGCGACTCCGAGCACTGAACCAGCAGCACCCGCAATGGCGGTGAGGACCACAGATTCTCCAAGGATCATGGCGAGTATCCTCCTGTCCCTCCAGCCAACAGCCTTGAGAACTCCGATCTCCCTTGTCCTCTCAAAAACGGACATTATCATGGTATTTATTACTCCTATACCTCCTATTATTATGGCGAGGAGTGAAATGGCCCATGTAGCAGTGTCGATGGTCTGAAGTCCCTGGTCGACGCTCTGGAGGTCCTCCAGGGAGGCTATGGTTGTGAGGTCACTGTACCTCTTCTCGATTCTATCGGTGACATCCTCCACAGCTGAATTTCGGGTCATTTTCACATATATCATGGTGAGCTTGCCCTCCTTATCCTCTATCCTCTGGAGTTTCTTAAGTGAGATGAACGCACCTGAGTCCTGCTGCATATCACCTGACTCGAATATGCCCACGACCCTGTACTCACGGTTCTTTATCTTTATGGTGTCACCGACTTTCTTTCCATGGTTCTCAGATGCAACCTTGCCCATTATGACCTCATCTGCATCAGGGTCCTGGAGTGTTCTCCCCTCTGTTATCTTTATCTGGCTCATATTGATCTTCGCAGGGTCTATACCTATTAAAACGAAGTAGGGGTTGTCATCCAGCGGCTGGACCGCCATGAGGATCCCCACAGCGTCCTCCACCCCGCTCACATTCCTGACCCTATCAACGTATTCCTCATCTATCTTGCTAAAGAACATGTCCGAGACATTGGACTCCACTATGGTGAAGTCAGCGCCTCCGGCCTTCAGTGTGTCCTCTGTGGACGTCTTCAGACCCTCTGTTATAACGCCAAGGGTTACTATGGTTGCAATCCCTATTGCAATACCTGTAATTGCAAGGAGACTCCTTGCACGGCTTCTGAATGGATTCTTCAGAACGAGTGTTATGAACCTCATGGATGATTATATGATGGAGGTTCCTATTATAACTTAAGCCCTGTGGAAATCACATCTGATGGTAGCGGTTGACTTTTATGGATCTTTAACGGAATGGAGCATAAAGAGCAGAGATTGTCATTTTAACCAGCTTTTCATAGCCACTTAGAAAGGGAAGCTGAAGGACTGGAAAAGGAGAACACTTAGATTCTAATGAAGGACCTGAGAGTCATCTGGAGCTTAAAAATAATTTAATGAAAAAGGGAGTTTCAGGACATTTTACCTGCTTTGAGGACCTCAAACGCGTCAAGGTCAACTGAACCAATGGTGCTGTAGCATTCAGATTCAGGCATCTTCTCAAGGTCCTTCTGGCTTATGTACTTCATCCTGTCAAGGCCCCTGACAAAGTACCTGAACTGTGATCCGAGCCTCTCCCTGAGCCTGTAGCCCTTCCCGGTGTTTATGAACTGCCTGCGGTTCACCTCATATTCACCGGTGAGTTCATTTATTTTCCTCATCAGCTTCCTTGTGGGGTGCCTGTAGGTCCCTTCCTCCATGGCTATTACGATGTCCAGGGGGACACCGAGTTCGTCTGCAAGTTCCCTCTGGGTCTTACCGGTGTACACCCTGTAACCCAGAACCAGAAATTTGAGTTCATCTTCGATCATATGATCTCCACCTCCTTGAGGTAGAATATGGACACCACCCCTATAAATATCTTTCCAGAAAAAATTATTACAATAACTACAACAAACAGAATATAAAATATTAATAAATTTATAAATTATATTACAAATTACTATATCCATGGTATCGACACATATATGATAATAACTGAGGGGAGCCATAGAAAATAATATAAACACTCAGTGAATTATGAAATGTGGTGGGTTTAATGGGACCGGAGTCATGGATAATAATAGCGGCCATATGCCTCATAGGTGAGATGCTCACAACGGGCTTCTTCCTCCTATGGTTTGCCTTTGGAGCACTGGCAGCAGCGGCCCTCGGATACCTTGGATTCGACACTACAGCGCAGTTCATAACATTCGCCGCTGTTTCAGTTGTCCTCCTTGGAGTTTCAAGGCCATTCGCAGCACGCATAACCGGCGAACCATCAAAAAAGGCAGTATCCGATAGACTGATAGGGAGAAAGGGAGTTGTGATGGAGGCAATCAGCCCCCAGAACTCTGGCCTCGTGAAGGTTGATGGTGAAACATGGAGGGCCACATCAGGCACAGTGCTTGATGTGGGTGAAGAGGTAAGTGTGAAGGCCATTGAGGGCGTTAAACTCGTTGTTGAAAAACTGGAGGAACAGAAATGATACTTGAGCTGATAATAGTACTGGTACTGCTTGTACTGGCATTCAAGAGCCTTAAGATACTCAGACCCTATGAGAAGGGTGTTGTCGAGAGGCTGGGTAAATACCAGAGGACCGTGGAGAGCGGACTCGTGGTCATAATACCATTCATAGAGGCCATAAAGAAGGTCGACATGAGGGAACAGGTGGTTGATGTCCCCCCACAGGAGGTCATAACCAAGGACAACACAGTTGTTGTGGTGGACTGCGTGATATTCTATGAGGTGGTTGACCCCTTCAACGCTGTCTACAACGTCGTTGACTTCTACCAGGCCATAACCAAACTTGCCCAGACCAACCTCAGGAACATAATAGGGGACCTTGAACTCGACCAGACCCTAACATCAAGGGAGATGATAAACACACAGCTACGTGAGGTGCTTGACGAGGCCACAGACAAGTGGGGGACCCGGGTCGTCCGTGTTGAGATACAGCGCATAGAGCCTCCGGGTGACATCGTTGAGGCCATGTCAAAGCAGATGAAGGCCGAACGTATGAAGAGGGCGGCTATCCTCGAGGCTGAGGGCTACAAGCAGTCAGAAATAAAGAGGGCTGAGGGTGATAAGCAGGCAGCCATCCTGGAGGCAGAGGGTAAGGCAGAGGCCATAAAGAAGGTCGCAGATGCCAACAAGTACAGGGAAATAGCCATAGCAGAGGGACAGGCCAAGGCCATACTGTCAGTTTTCAGGGCCATGCACGAGGGTGACCCGACAAATGATATAATAGCACTGAAGTACCTTGAGGCCCTTGAAAAGGTTGCAGATGGAAGGGCAACAAAGATTCTGCTACCCGTGGAGGCCACAGGCATACTTGGATCCATTGCAGGAATCTCAGAGATGCTCTCAGATCCCGAAGATAAAGGGGTTTCAGAGGTCGAGACAGAATCACAGCCGGCTGAAAAACCTGAAAAGCATTGATTCATTTTTAATTACATTTTTTTGCCGTTTATTCTCCTTACCTTTTCTGTAAAAAGGCGCTATATTTATCATCCTTTAATGTGTTTATTCTCTGTAAAGCACCAGATCAGGGCTCATGTTACTTATAAATATCGCCTTGAACATAATTAGAATGGAGGTGCTAAATATGAAAGAGGATGTTTTCTATGGGAAGGGCATGGTGCACGTGAAGGAGGACTACCCTGACATATATGAGGCAGTTGTTAAACTGAATGAGGCCGCCTACACAGGTAAGGTCCTTGATTACAGGACACAGAAACTCATAGCCCTCGGGATAACAGCAGCAAACTCCGATGACCGTGCAGTTAAAAAACAGATACAGAGTGCCATAAACGAGTTCGGAGTCACAAGGGATGAGATAGTTGATGTCCTGCGTGTTGTTCTCCTCACCTCAGGCAATCCACCCTTTGTCAAGGCTATGAGAATACTCTACGAGGTCCTCGAGGACTGAAACAACACCTTTGATTTTTCCATTAAACGGACCTTCACTGACATTTCATTGATGTGACTGACAGTAAACTTTTTAAGTGATCACACCAGATGTAGTAGCACCTAAACCGCTATTTTTCAGGGATACGTTCCCATGGATGTGGCGTAAAGCCGAACAGAATAGAGGTGTAAATGATGTACAGATACGTTAAAGATGCATGGAAGAATCCAAAGGACTCCTATGTAAGGGAGCTAATGTGGGAGAGGGCTCCAAAGTGGAGAAGGGATCCCGTAATCAAGAGGATAGAAAGACCAACCAGAATAGACCGTGCAAGGGCACTGGGTTACAGGGCAAAACCTGGATACATAGTTGTAAGGACACGTGTAAGACGCGGAAGCCAGAGGAAAACCAGGTTCAAGGCAGGTAGAAGGCCCACGAGGATGGGTGTGAAGAAGATAACCACCGCAAAGAGTATCAAGAGGATCGCAGAGGAGAGGGTTGCAAGAAAATACCCGAACATGGAGGTCCTCAACTCCTACTGGGTATGGGAAGATGGAAAATACAAGTTCTATGAGGTCATCCTCGTGGATCCAAACCACCTAGCAATCAAGAACGACCCCAAGATATACTGGATATGTGTAAAACAGCACAGGGGACGTGTCTTCAGGGGCCTCATAAGTGAAGGCTAAAAGAACAGGGGCCTCCGAAACAGGGGTAAAGGGGCTGAGAAGGTAAGATAAAGCCCCCCGTCTTAACTTTTTTTATGAGGGACATGATACACAACATCTCCTACCGCCTCATGGTATACGGTACAGAGGACGAGGAAAAGGTCATTGAGGCCCTCAGAAACGTAATCCCGGGGGCCACACCTGAAAGGGAGAGCGCCGAGGGCTACCATGGAAACCCCATAACGGTTCTCAGGGGAAGGCTGGACCGCAGAAGGGCACTCAGGGAATTCATGGAGAAATTCACAGAGGTCTTCAGGGGCCGCATGGACGAACTTGAGGACAGATTCGATGAGAACGGCAACCTTTTCCTTCGACTGGACAAGCAGAAGGCCCTTGAGGGGGTCTGGGAACCCGTGAGGCACGGTGATGCAATCCACCTGAAGATCAAGGTGGAGGCCTACCCCGCAAAGAGGGAAGTTGCGGTAGAGAACATCAGGAAGATACTTGAATGATTGATTCCCCAAAGGATTCTGATGAAATTCTTTGACTTCCACATACAGGGCAGGGACCATGATTCCAGCCTGAGACTCCTCCTTGAGGCATCACGTCTCGGCTATCAGGGCGGAGTTCTGGTATACCCTTCTGAGAGATACCCTGACCTCAAATCAGACCTTGAATCCCTCAGGGAGAACCCTGAACTCCAGGACTTTGAGATAGCCAGGGGTGTAATGATAAATGCATCTGACCCCCGTGATATGAGGAGATCCGTGAATAAATTCAGGAAAAAGGCTGACGTGATCTATGTCTCAGGGGGCAACCTCAAGGTTAACAGGGCCGCATGTGAGAGCAGGCGGGTTGATGTCCTCTCAGCACCCTACACTTCAAGGAGGGACCCTGGCATCAACCATGTCCTCGCAAGGGAGGCTGCAAGAAACAATGTGGCTGTTGAACTCCCCCTGGCGGACGTCATCGGGTCCTGGCTCAAGGTACGGGCAAGGGTCCTTGAACAGTTCAGGGAGATCCTGAAACTCCACAGAAAGTTCGGTTTTCCACTGCTCCTCACCAGCAGGGCCTCCTCCATATATGACCTGAGGACTCCCGGCGATATCATGAACCTCGCAGAATGCTTCGGTATGGAGTCCAGTGAGGCAGAGGAATCCCTCACATCAACCCCCGCATCGATACTTGAGGACTCAGGGAACCGTCACCTCCTGATTGCAGAGGGTGTGAGGCTCCTCCCTGAGAGTTAAAGGTGAGTCCATGAAGGATGAAGATACTGCCACCAACACTGAGGGTCCCCAGGAGGTACATAGCCTTTGAGGTGATCAGTGAGAGGGAGCTCTCAAGGGAGGAACTTGTCTCCCTCATATGGGATAGCTGCCTCAAGCTGCATGGGGAGTGTGAAACATCAAATTTCCGTTTATGGCTCATGAAGCTCTGGAGGTTCGATTTTCCAGACGCCGTCAGGGTGAGGGGCATACTCCAGTGCCAGAGGGGCTATGAGAGGAGGGTCATGATGGCCCTCACATGCGCCCACCACCACAGCGGGGTGAGGGTCGCCATCCACATCCTCGGCCTTTCAGGGACGATACGCTCGGCAACACAAAAGTTTATTAAACCTTCCAAGAAAGATAAATACTGATTAAAATCTTCATCACATGACTCATGATTACATAAATTATCCATCAATAAAGAGAGGTTAGAAAAATGCAACCACTTCAGAGTGCAGGATATGATAGGGCCATCACAGTATTCAGCCCGGATGGCAGACTATTCCAGGTGGAATATGCAAGGGAAGCTGTTAAAAGAGGAACCACTTCTCTTGGAGTAAAATCAAAGGAAGGAATAGTTCTTGTTGTGGACAAGAGGCCCACAAGCAAGCTGGTTGAACCGAAATCCATAGAGAAGATCTTCCAGATAGATGAACACATCGGGGCTGCAACATCCGGACTGGTGGCGGATGCACGTGCAATAATTGAGAAGGCAAGGCTTGAGGCCCAGATAAACAGGATAACCTACAACGAACCAATAAGGGTTGAAAGCCTGGCCAAGAAGATATGTGACATGAAACAGATGTACACCCAGCATGGAGGTGTCAGACCCTTTGGAACGGCCCTCATAATTGGTGGTGTCAATGGCAGGGGTTGCAGACTCTTTGAAACCGACCCGAGCGGTGCCCTCATAGAGTACAAGGCCACGGCCATAGGGGCTGGAAGGCCGGCGGCGATGGAGGAATTTGAGAAGAAGTACAGCGACGACATGAACCTCAACCAGGCCATAGAACTGGCACTTGACGCGGTTTATGAGGCCACTGAGGGTAAAACAACACCTGAAAGTGTTGAGATAGCTGTTATAGAAGCCGCAGATAAGAAATACAGAAGGCTTCCTGATGATGAGATCAGGGACCATGTTGAGGAGCTCCTGATCAGGAAGGAAAAGGAGGAAGAGGAGTAAAAAATGGTCAGCCTTGAAGATGCAGTTATCGCCCGGCTTGAATCCCATGGCGAGAGATTCGAGGTCCTTGTGGACCCTGACCTGGCAGCTGAATTCCGCAGGGAAGACTCAGATGTAAGTGTGGAGGATGTCCTCGCGGTTCAGGAGGTCTTCAGGGACGCCAGGAAGGGTGATAAGGCATCTGAGGAGGCCATGAGGAAGGTCTTTGAAACAGCGGACCCACTTGAGGTAACACCAGTAATACTAAGAAGGGGGACAATACAGCTCACCGCAGAGCAGAGAAGGCAGATGATAGAGGATAAACGCCTGAAGATCATCAATAAAATTGCACGCGAGGCCATAAACCCCCAGAACGGACTTCCTCACCCTCCAAAGAGGATTGAAAAGGCCATGGAGGAAGCCAGGGTTCATGTTGATCCATTCAAGACCGTTGATGAGCAGGTCAACATCGTCCTGAAAGCCATCAGAACCAAGATTCCCATTAAATTTGAGAAGGTCAGGGTGGCCATCAAGATACCCGGTGAAAGGGCGGGGTCAGCCTACGGTGTAATATCAAATTTCGGGAAAATAACCAACGAGGAATGGCAGAACGACGGATCATGGATAGCAGTGGTTGAAATACCCGGAGGCCTTCAGGACAGCTTCTATCAGAAGCTCAGTGAACTCACAGGCGGTAACGTTGAAACCAGGCTAATAAAATAATCCTCCTCTCCTTTTAGCCTTCAAAAAACAGGGAGGCATAACGTGCTACTTGTAAATGAAAAGGACCTGGTTGTTCCAGGTCAGGTTCTGGCAGAGAACGAATATTTCCCTGGAAGGGGAACCTTCAAAGAGGATAACAGGATATGTTCATCCTTTGTGGGACTCGTTTCTGTTAGAAACAAGAAGATAAATGTGATACCACTTCAGAGCAAGTACATCCCCAAGAGGGGGGATGTGGTGATCGGGGAGATAACTGACATCAGATTCTCAATGTGGGGACTTGACATAAACTCGCCCTACACAGGTCTCTTACCGGCCTCTGAGGTCTTTGGCAAGGATAAAAGGGAACTTGAAAGTGTCTTCGATATAGTGGACGTTCTGCTTTTGAGGGTTGTGGATGTTGATGAGGTTAAGAAGGTGAAGCTTGGCCTCAAGGGTCGTGGCCTTGGAAAGTTCAGGGACGGCATCCTGGTTTACATAACACCCACAAAGGTGCCAAGGCTGATAGGCAAAAGGGGATCAATGATAAACATGGTCAAGGAGAAGACCCACTGCGATATCGTGGTTGGCCAGAACGGTGTTGTCTGGATCAAGGGTGAACCCGACATGGAGAGGATAGCCGAGAAGGTGGTCCTCATGATAGACCGTGAGGCCCACACCTCAGGACTCACCGACCGTGTGAGGGAACTCCTCGACAGGCTTACAGGAGTGGAACCTGAGATTCAGGTTGAGGAGTCTGAAGGGACAGAAAAACCTGAAACCCCGGAGTCTGAGGATTTTGAGGAAGCATCTGATTATTCTGAGGATGTGGAGGTGTCTCCGGAGTCTGAGGACATTGAGGAAGTATCTGATGAGTCTGAAGACCTTGAAGTGGAATCTGAAGATGTGGAAGAAGGAACAGACACCCCTGCTGCTGAAGAGGATGATGGGGAAGCCGGGGATGCAGAAGTTAAGGATGAGAATAATTCCGAGAGGTGATTACTATCATCACACAGGATCAATTGAAGACCTCCCCCAGCGTCAGGGAGGATGGAAGGGCGTTTGATGAACTCAGGCCCTTAAAAATCGAGGCAGGGATACTTGAAAGGGCAGATGGTTCATCTTACCTTGAATTTGGCGGTAACAAGATACTGGTGGCTGTATACGGTCCAAGGGAGGCTCAGATAAGAAAGCTGCAGAGACCTGACAGGGCCGTCATAAGGTGCAGGTACAATATGGCACCATTCTCAGTTGAGGAGCGAAAGAGACCGGGCCCTGACAGGCGTTCCGTTGAGATCTCCAAGATAACTGCAGAGGCCCTCAGACCGGCACTGATACTTGAAAAATTCCCCAGATCAGTCATCGATGTATTCATAGAGGTGCTTGAGGCTGAGGGAGGTACGAGGTGTGCTGGCATAACAGCGGCTTCAGTCGCCCTTGCAGATGCAGGAATACCCATGAGGGACATGGTTGTTGCCTGTGCAGCAGGTAAGGTCGGTGATCAGGTGGTCCTTGACCTCTCTGAGGAGGAGGACAAGGAGGGCCAGGCAGACGTACCGGTGGCGATACTCCCGAGGACACGTGAAATCACACTGCTCCAGAGTGATGGAAACCTCACACCCGAGGAATTTGAAAGGGCACTTGACCTTGCAGTGGAGGGATGCCTCCGGATACATGAGGTGCAGAAGGAGGCCCTCAGAAAGAGGTATGGTGAATAAAATGGATATAATACCTGAAATTACAAGAAAGAGTATAACGGACCTTATAAATAATAAGGAACGCATTGATGGAAGGTCACTTCATGAGTTCAGGGACATATCCATCGAAACAGGGGTGATATCCAAGGCTGAGGGTTCCTCAAGGGTGAAACTTGGAAACACCCAGATAATTGTGGGTGTGAAGCCCCAGATAGGCGAACCCTTCCCTGACACACCTGAGATGGGTGTAATACTCACCAACTCCGAGCTCCTTCCAATGGCATCACCGACCTTTGAGCCTGGACCCCCTGATGAGAGGTCAGTGGAGCTGTCAAGGGTTGTGGACAGATGCATAAGGGAGAGCCGGATGATAGACCTTGAGAAGCTCTGCATCATAGAGGGCAGCAAGGTCTGGATGCTGTTCCTGGACCTGCACATCATAGACTATGATGGCAACCTCTTTGACGCAGCGGTCCTTGCAACCGTGGCAGCCCTGCTGGATACAAGGATACCTGCAGCCGAGGTTGAGGATGGTGAGGTCGTTATCAACAGGGAGAAGATGCAGCCACTCCCTGTCAACAGGAAGGCCCTCATGTGCACCTTCGCCAAGATAGGAAACGAGATCGTGCTCGACCCCTCCCTCGAGGAGGAGGACATACTCACAGCAAGGATATCCATAGGTGTTACTGAGGAGGGCTCCATATGCGCCATGCAGAAGGGTGGTGAGGGGCCACTCACAAGGGATGATGTCCTTAAGGCAGTCTCAATTGCAGTGGAGAAGGTGCCCCAGCTCATTGAGTACCTTGACAAGTCAATGACTCCCTAAATCTTAAATACTGACCAGACAATATCTATAACATCATATTTACTGGAGTGATAATATGGCAAGAACAAAGAAAGTAGGTATCACAGGACGTTTCGGTCCACGTTACGGTCGTAAAGCTAAAAGAGCTGTTAAAAAGATTGAAGAAGAGATGAAGAGGAAGCACGTATGCCCGAGCTGTGACCGTCCCGGTGTTAAGAGGGAGAGCAGGGGCATATGGAAGTGCAGAAAATGCGGTGCTGTGTTCACAGGTGGAGCATACCTCCCGGTGACCCCAATGGGTAAGACAGCAGCCCGTAACATCAAGAGGATAGTTGGAGGTAAGTAGATTGTACCGCTGCGCCAGTGCGGGACACTCATAGACCCCAAGAAGTACATGGAGAACAAGTGCCCAAGGTGCAGGTACAGGATCCTCTTCAAGGAGGTGCCTCCGGTTAAGAGGACCCTGAGGGCACGGTAGGATGCTCCTCACAACATCCAGAAAGCCATCCCAGCGCACAAGGTCCTTTTCCCAGAGGCTCTCCAGGATCATGGGCTGGAGGTACATTAACAGGGGAAAGATGAGCCTGCGGGATGTGCTCATCGAGGCCAGGGGCCCGGTGGCTGTGGTCTCTGAGAGGCACGGTAACCCTGCAAGGATAACCTTCCTCGATGAAAGGGGAGGGGAGAGGGGTTACATCCTCTTCAACCCGTCCTTTGAAATGAAAAAACCTGAACTGGCAGATAAAGCGGTAAGGGTCAGTAGCTGCCCTCCCGGATCTGAGGGCCTCTGCAATCTAATGGGCCTTGAGGTGGATGAATCCTCATCCAGGGATGCCTGGAGTATAAGGACTGATGAAGAGTACGCCTGGGTGATGGAGCTCATGGATGCCAGGGGGACGCCCGCTGGTTTTAAGCTCCTGATACGTGATTTCAGGGTCGGTGAGTGAGTTGGGTCTCAGGAGAATTCAGGGCGTAATAGATATCAGGACGGACCCTGAATCAGCATCTGTGATCTACAGGGCCATCAAACCTGAGGTCATGGATTCGCCCTCCCAGAGGTCTTCCATGTCCATGGAACTTGATGATGGCAGGATAACCATTGTCATAAGCGCAGGGGATTCAGCATCCTTCAGGGCGGCTCTCAATTCGTCACTGCGCTGGGTGAAGCTTTCCATGGAGATTCTTGAATTGATGGGATCAACATAATTGGATATTTTGAAGGTGATAATATGGAACTTCCACAGAATGTACAGCACCAGTTAGCTCAGTTCCAGCAGCTGCAGCAGCAGGCACAGGCAATATCTGTGCAGAAACAGACGGTTGAAATGCAGATTAATGAGACACAGAAGGCCCTTGAAGAACTCTCAAGGGCTGCCGATGACGCTGAAGTATATAAGAGCTCAGGTAACATTCTCATCAGGGTTGCCAAGGATGAACTTACAGAGGAACTTCAGGAAAAACTTGAAACACTCCAGCTCAGGGAGAAGACAATTGAGAGACAGGAAGAACGCGTCATGAAGAAACTGCAGGAGATGCAGGTCAACATCCAGGAAGCAATGAAGGGCGCGGGTATCAATCCTGGGATGGGTAACTAATTGAGTCTCAGAAAACTCACTGAAGGGGATCTGGATGAGATATCCAGTTTCCTCCACAATACCATTTCTGATTTTATACTGAAGAGGGTGTCTGCCAAGGAAATAGTTGATATTGACATAACTGTGCTGGTGGAGTACACCGATGAACTGAAGGTTGATATCAGCGCTGAACTGTACCTTGATGAGCTTTCAGATGCAGATCCCGGGATTGTTGATGAGGCAGTGGATGCAGCCTACAGGAGCCTTGAATCCTTCCTTGATGGATTCAGGGAATAATCACTGCCGCCTCTGGATTAAAACAGATATTATGTAATTATCATCATGTATTAATACTTAACCAGTTTTCATTTAAAAGCATGTAATAACTTTTTTTCAAAAAGTATTTATATGTCGTGTGACAACCACTTTAGTGAGCATGAATTCCTCCTAGCTTAAAACGGAAGCCAGCTCAACAGGGCATCCAGCAACAATCCTTTCGCTCAAAAAAAATGTCATCTGATGCCCTGTTCCTCCTCTTTTTAATGATTCAGTTCAAATGCCATCTGATTCCTTTTTAACCAACATGGAATTAAACCTTCTGGGTCCTGGGGAGTGAATGTGAGAGTTCAGAGGTTTTCTCAGGGATCCTGGTAATTGCATTTGAATTGCATGAGAGGGTCTTCTCCATGTGGACCGTCCCGAGTTCATTCCCTGTGTCCACCGTTACACGGTATCCCCTTGAAAGCCAGAATTCGAGGGCACCACCGACGTATTTATGTGTGTGCAGGTAGATCCTCTGGTAGCCCAGTGATGCTGCTTCCTTCTCGGCGATTTCAACAAGTCTGGATGCAACACCCATCCTCCGGTGATCCTCATCTACAAAAACCCTCCACAGGCTGGCCGTTGTCTCTGGATCATAGTTCAGGCCCTCAAATTCACGGTCATAGGCACGGAGTCCCAGTGTCCCTATTACCCTACCACCCTGGGAGGCGAAGAGGAAGATGTTCCTTGGGGGTTTGAGGTAGTACTCCTCAAGGTTGATTATGTCCCTGTGGTACTCGGGTATGTATCCGAATCCAAACTCCCTCCTGATTATCCTGAAGAGGAAGTTTCTTATGGATTCAAGTTCAGATTCACTCATGGGTTCAGCCACAGTGATAATTTCCATCACCTTTTGTTTTTCAGTGTTTTTTGCCCCCTCATTCAACCAGCGATAACATCCATCACCAGTAAGTAATAATTATTCTGTGTTAAATCCAGATAAAGTAATACATGATTGTCTTCATATATGACATATGTGCTCAAGTCTTATAAAGTGTGCTGTTCAATAACATTACCATGACCTAAGGAGAACCGCTATGAGCTGCTACATCTACTGGGATAAGATAAAGAGGATAGCCTCAAGACTCGAGGGAATGAATTATCACTTCGATGAGATGGACACCAGCGGGGTCATGCCACTTCTTGATGAAATCGAGGAGATAGCCCATGACTCAACCATTGACTTTGAATCAGCAAAGCACATCCTCGATGATGCTGAAATGAATCATGCACTCAGCCTGATAAGGAAGTTCTACGTGAATCTCGGGATGAAGCTTGAAATGGAAAAGGCACAGGAGGTCATAGAGTCAGACTCACCCTGGGAGACCCTCAGGTCATTCTACTTCTACCCAAGGTACCTTGAACTACTTAAGAATGAGGCTGCCCTTGGAAGATTCAGGAGAGGGGAGAGAGCAGTTTTTATTGGAGGTGGTCCCCTACCCCTTACAGGTATTCTTCTCTCACACGTCTATGGTATGAGAGTTAATGTTGTTGAAATCGAACCAGACATCGCTGAGCTCTCAAGAAAGGTCATCGAAGGCCTTGGAGTTGATGGTGTGAATGTCATAACTGGAGATGAAACCGTCATTGATGGTCTTGAATTTGATGTGTTAATGGTGGCGGCCCTTGCAGAGCCAAAGAGAAGGGTTTTCAGGAACATACACAGATATGTTGATACAGAAACGCGGATTATCTACAGGACATACACAGGTATGAGGGCTATCCTCTACGCACCTGTCAGTGATGATGATATCACCGGATTCAGGAGGGCAGGAGTTGTCCTGCCATCAGGGAAGGTTAACAACACTTCGGTACTTGTTTTTAAATGTCCTGATTGACTTCCCATGATAAAGGAATTCACTCGCTTATACTTATTACCATCAGGGAGAATGACAGCAGATGGTTATTATTAATTTTAAAATAGAAATTGTTAAATAGTAGGGACATTCAAGAGTAACATGTAACACCAGAATGGTGTTTGATATTAAATTTTCCCTCCAGCAATCAGTTCATGGGGTTTCCCCATGAATTCCCTCTTTCTGAAAAAATTGAGTATTACATTTTTTCCAGTTTAAGGCCTTAAAGTATTAACAAAAGCATTATATATCTTATTACTCCAAGGAAGATCCGTACATTATTAACCATTAAAGAACTTAAAAGGAGGTGAAAAGGTATGGGAAGACAGTATTTCATGGTTTTCATGGTTCTTCTCGTTGCTGTGGCACTTACGGGTTCTGTGAGTGCAGCTGATACAAACTGTGAGGTGGGGGTTGACGTCAAATATGAATACGCCGACGATAACTCCCGTATAAACCCTGACATAAACTACATCACTGACAGTAACGGGACAAAGATAAACTTCACAAAGACCTTTGATCCGGCGGCAAACATAACAAAGCTCATATTCAACTACCAGAACATCACGAACACCACAAAATTCAAGATCAAGGTCACAGCACCCGGCTACAGGGATCTTCTACATGAATTCACCATCTCAACCAACCCGCTAAATCCACTGGACACAAAATACTACGCAAAACTTCAGCTCCGAATGAACGCCACAGACGCCTACAAACTGGGAAGGGAAATAACAAAGAAGGCAGACCAGATCCTCAACTTCTCAAGCGGCAACGTGCTTGTTATAACAACGGCAGGAATAGTCAAATACAGAAACGACACATCAGAGGATGTCATTGAGGGCATACTCAACCAGGCTGGTGGAAGGGTGACCTATGGTAAGGGCAACCTTCTTGTCATAAGGAAAAGCCCTGTGGATCCACTGGACACATTTTTCATAATCCAGAGAGGAGCAACGCTCCTTGGAGTCTACTTCAAGAATGCAAGCACATCACCGGTCGTCATTAAAACAGTTAACGGTAAAGCGGTATACACCATCGACCTCACAAAGAACATGACAGAGGCAAACTGGAACCTTCTGGTAAGCAAATATGGGAACCATGCTTTCCCTGTTGCAAGCCTTGCCAATGCCTGGGTCCAGGGAGCTCCATCAGACCTTCTCAGGGCAGCTGCATTCCATGGGCACATGTGCCTGGGTACCATCAGCGGATATGCAATGAGTCTGACACTCCTCAAGTACTATCCACCAGTCATGGACTTTACAAATCCAGGATCACCCGGTGAGATAACAAGCTACGTGACAGTGGGTGTACCGGGCGACTCAGATGATGATTCACTCCTAATGTTCCTCGACACAACACCGGGTAAGGGCGGATCCTACAGTGGATTCAACACAACAGCCACCGGTGCAGACACCAACCTTGTTGGCTTCATAAGATGGAACCCCAACACCCTCAAGGGTGACCTCATAGTGATGAAGTTTGACAAGGAGGCACTCAGGAGGCAGTTCCAGCAGCAGACCGGAAAGAACACAGAGCTTGAATTCAATGCATGGCTCATAGCTAAACTGAAACAGGACCCAACATCACTTATTACAATCGTCAGGGAACTTAAGGACCTCAATGTTACACACTACTACTATCTGCTGGGTACAGAAAACCCTGTGAACGCCACAGATAAGGTAAACAACATCACATACCAGATACCTGCCCAGATTGCCCATGGCCTTGACATGGCATACATAGACAGTCTTGGACTCTCCAATGCAACCCGTGAAAACAACACATTATCATGGGGTAACCTCACATACAACCAGATAAAACAGATAGGAATTGACGCTGCAAACCTCGCAAAACAGTTATTCCTCACAGAGAAGGGTATAAACCTTGAGAAGGATGACAGGGACCTTGTGGTGTTAACATCTGCTGGTTACTCAAGGGTGAATGGACAGGATATGAGCGCAGCCTGGGACGGAGTATTCGATGTCCTGGGATCAAGGCTCAGCAGGGCAACCCTCCTGCCGGTACACAGGCCACTCTGGAAGCCACTATGGTTCACATTTGCCCTCAGAGGCTACGATGGCATGACAATGGATGCAGTCTACATCTACTATGACCCGACAACAGGTCAGCTTGTTGCAAGCAATGCCTCAGACGGTAAATTCGTGAATGACATAGGCCCAAGGACCCTGAACAGCACACAGCTGAGCAACAAGATATCAAAGGTCTTTGCAAAGGATGGATGGTTCAACATACAGAGCATAGCAAATGCATGGAGGAACGACCCACCCTACGATCAGGTGCTGACATTCCTCTTCCATGACCATGCATGTCCAGGTGTATCACCAGGCTACCTGATAACAGAGTACATATTCAACAACTATCCCCTCAAGGAGGATGAGAACTACATCTACCTCGGTAACACCATCTACTGCAAGGACGACGCCATAGTCTACCGACTGGGGGTATCCCCCGGGCAGGGAACCTACTTCAACCTTCGAGTACCCGGAACAGAGAACGACCCTGAAAATGAATACGCCTATGGCGGAAACATTGAGGGTATCCTTGTTATCTGGGACAACAAGAACAAGGTTGGAAGGGCTGTTGTCATTGACTTCAAATGGCCACAATTCGATACCAGTGACTGTGCGACCAATGATGCTAAAAGGGAGAAGCAGATAGCTGGCTTCATAAGCCTCTACAAGGGTGAGATACCAAGTTACATGACAGCTCCACCGGTTGTGACCTACGATGCTGAGAGGCTCATCACAGAGAGTGAACTTCAGATGATCCTCTCCGGTGCAAACGGTCAGAACCCCATTGCATACGTTAAGGGCATACCTGCAAACAGGACCCTTGCTGACCTCATTCCGGTGAACAACGGAGGATCACAGAACGGAAACCAGGGCGGTGTTCCTGGTGGTGTTCCTGGTGGTGTTCCTGGTGGTGTTCCCTCAGGTTCAGCTGATGGTATCAGCGGCGGACATGCAGGTTATTCACCGGGTGTGGATACGGCTGCTTCACCTGCAGAGGTGGGCGCTGCATCTTCAGTGTCAGAGGAGCCTGCATCAACCCCTTCAAAGGCCTATGAGGTTAAGAATGTGACCTCAGGTTCCAGTGGTGGTGACTCCTCATGGTACGTCTACGGTATCGTGGGTGTCCTTGTTGCCGCTGGTCTCGTGGCCTTCGGATTCCTCAGGGGCGGAGCAGGAAAATAAACCCCAATTTTTTCTCTTTTTATTAACATTTGGTATTACGTTTTCTTGATACACATATAAAATGAGTAATAGTTAACGGTTTATTAATACTCTATTTTTCGATTGCCTCAAAATAGTAATAACAATAATTTATATTGTCTTCACAATAAATGGATATTGAAAAATTCAAAGGAGGTGAAAAGATCATGAGAAAACATCTGATTACAGTAACAGCAGTTCTTCTCATGTTAATGTTCTGCCAGAGCGTGGCAGCAGCAGACAACAGCACGGAGGATAATTCAACTACTGTACTGGTTATAGGGTCATCTACAGCCACAAAGAGTTACAATGAAGTTGCATACACTGTAATGAACCTCACAAACAGGGATGCGAAGAGGGTGAATTTCCAGATAAGATCCACCACACAGATAGGTAACATGACAGGCGATGAGATACTGTCACTCATCAACAGTTCCAGTATTATAATTGCTGAATGGGGCACACAGCTCGCCGGTAACGGTTCCTTTGAAGCTGTTATAAGAGCCCATCCATCAATATTAGAAAACAAACTGTTTTTTGCATTTGAAAGCGGACCAACTCTCGTCAAATTGAGCAGAATAAACAATACAGAGGTCTTCACTGGTGTTAACGACAGTGATATTGGAACATACGATAGACCAGGTACTTTAATAGGCGCATGTCACGACGGAGACCTTACATCTCTTATAGCATATAAACAGAAATACCCTGGAAACACAGCACTGCATCAGTGGATAGATTGCGCCCTGTACTATGCAGCAGCGGGCAAAACAAACCTTGAAAATCAGTTCAAACTCGCACTAAAGATGTACTATAACATGCGCGGAATACCATGGAACAGCAGCTGGGAGCCTGCGACTGTTGAACCAGCTTCTCCATTGTCATCAGAATTCCTCTACCGTGATGGTCAGAGGTTTACAAAGGAGGATTACTTCACAAGATATCCTCTGGATCCAGCTAAACCCACAGTGGCTGTCCTGAGCTATGTTGGATCCACAGGGGAGGTCACCTACGCTGATGCGATGCAGCAGATAATCGATGCACTCGTCTCAAGGGGACTCAACGTCATACCAGTTATAGGTACATGGTCAAATTATGTCATCCTCAACCAGACTGGTATGCAGAACATTATCCAGACGCTATGCATGCCAAACCAGACCTACAACATAACTGCCATCAGGGGAATAGGGAACTACACTGACCTCACATCAATCCTTGGTGTTACCAGCGTCTCAAGTGCGAATGTTTATGAGGTTCAGATACTTGATAATGGTAACCTAATAAGGAGTCTCAAGATCAGCACAGTACAGCCGGTGAACGTATATTCAGCCCTAGTAAAGTTTCTCACAGATGCATCAAACGTTGTTCAGTACGAGGCCAACCCTGAAAAATACCCTGTCAAGGCAAACGTTATCATAGATATGCTGACGTTTATAACCGGGTCAACAACATCCGGTGCCAGTGTTACCAAGTTCTTTGATAGATCAAATATCCCTGTTCTGAGGGCAATGATAACCAGTTCTACATACAGAACAATTGGTCAGTGGATTGTCTCAGAGGAGGGATTCAGCTGGATGTCAGTTTACTGGCAGTGTGCACAGCCAGAGATGCAGGGTCAGATAGAACCACTTGCCATAGGTGTGGGTGAGATAGGTTCAGATCCTGAAACAGGTGCACAGTGGGACATAACAGTGACCATTCCAGAGAGGATAGAGAAACTTGTCAGCAGGGCCTTCAACTGGATCAGACTCCAGACCATGGCAAATAGTGACAAAAAGGTGGCAATTGTATACTACAACTACCCGCCGGGTAAGCAGAACATAGGTGCAAGTTACCTTAATGTCCCCGAAAGTATCATTGAGATACTCAAGCGCATGAAGGCAGAGGGCTACAGTGTTGGTGAAATACCGCAGGACGCTGATGCACTGGTTGAGATGATGATCAAAAACGGTATAAATGTTGCCAACTGGGCCCCCGGTGAACTTGAGAAACTTGCAAACAGTTCAAATGCAATACTGTGGCCATACGAGGACTACCTTGCATGGTTCAATACACTTGATCCTGTTGCCCGCAAGGAGATGGTTGAAGGTCCCGTTGGATACATAGAGGAACTCACAAGGGTTGCGGTGCAGTGTATCAATGAAGGAGACTGCAGGGTCAGGGATGAAATGCTCAAGACACTCAACCGCTGGACCCAGGAGATGATCTCAAATGCGAATACACACCCTCAGATCGCAGGAACAGCAATTGATCTTATAAACAAAATGAGCGCTGCCCTGACAGCAGTCATCTGGAACACATCCAACACAACGGCATGGGATCTCTTCTACATCTACAAAAACCAGTTCATGGCCCTCAATGTTTCAGGGATGACTGGCTGGGGTGAACCACCAGGAAACGTCATGGTTGTAACAAGAAATGGAAGGAAGTACGTAGTGATCCCGGGGCTCATGTTTGGAAATGTCTTCATAGGCCCGGAACCACAGAGGGGATGGGAAGCCGACGCTGCAAACCTCTACCACAGCACAATAGTTCCACCACCTCACTGCTACCTTGCATGGTATGCATGGGTAAACACGGTTTTCGGTGCAAATGCGCAGATACACGTTGGAAGACACGCAACCTACGAGTGGACACCAAGGAAACAGTATGCCCTCTCATCCTTTGATTACCCTGATATATGCATAGGAGATACACCATCACTATACATCTACATAATGGATGGTGTTGGAGAGGGTCTGCAAGCCAAGAGAAGAGGACTTGCAGTGATCATAGATCATTTAACACCACCGCTGACAAGAACAAAGCTCTACGGTGACCTTCAGGAACTTGCAGGGCTCGTGTCAAGTTACGAGGCTACACCAACTGGAAACCCCATGAGAGACGAATATGCAAAGCAGATCAGGGAAACCATAATCAAACTTGACCTTGCAAGGGATCTTGGGATTAACGCAACCAACATGACGGACGATGACATAGACAGGGTGCATGACTACCTTCTGAGCATTACCAGTACACTGATGCCCTATGGACTTGACACATTTGGTCTCAACTGGACTGACAGTGAAGTGGCCCTCATGGTATCAGGGATGCTCTCACCAGACAGCG